>NZ_JAUBPI010000109.1:0-18231 GCF_036700645.1 Microcoleus sp. S36b_A4
ATCGCTGGTATTTATAATTATGAACTTTTTTTGAAGACAAACTAGCGCTCGTCTGAGACTTTCGCAAGAGGTCTAATCTAAAATTGACTGACATTCCTTGCGTCCATCTATCAAAAGAGGGAAATTTTTTAACGGTTGGTCGGCGGATAACCTCTCTCTAGAGAACGGTTCAGCCGAGCGCTCTGATCGGTTAGAAATAGTAATGTCATATCTGATTGTGTATTGTATGAAACTGAATTCTTTTACGAAACGGCTTTCGACTGTCGGGCGCTTGATGGCTACAACTGTGCTTTGCGTGTCAGCGATGGCCTTCGTCTGGTCTGGTGCGTTCTTCTCCAACACCGCAGCAATGGCCTCTCCTGCTGTAAACTTGATCGCAGCAGCAGATGCGGGCGATGCGGTTCAAGAAAAAGCCAGCAAAGATGCTGGACGAGCCAAGAACTTCATCCGAGATACAGAAGATAAAGTTAAGGAAACTGCCAAGACAAATGCTGCTAAAGTCGATCGATCATCGGAGGATGGTAGTGTAGTAGAGCGCAAAGCTAAGAAAGATGCGGCCACAATTGAGAAAAGAGCATCGGAAGATTCAGCTCGGACTCAGAAAGCAGTAGATAATACCAAGAATGCTGTCGAGAGCGCTGTTGACAGCATCAAGGGTGTTTTTAGCAACTAGACAATAAATTAATTAAGTAGGTAAGCGCAAAAAAACAATAATATCTTGCAGGGGCTTGTAAGGGCGGCTTTAGGGCTTATCTACAGTAAGGGCGAGTCATCGTTGCAGAACCCGCCCTCTCCCCAAGTGATGTTTATTTGTACTTACTTACTTGAAACTGAAAGATTGATGTACATTGACCAAGACCTCTAGATGGCTCGTGTAAGCGACCCCAAGCCCTTGTTTAAAATTGTCGCAAAAAACGCAAGTCGCTAGCATAAACCCGGCGAATGTCGTCGATTTCATAAAGTACCATTGCGAACCGCTCGACCCCAAAACCTGCAGCAAACCCAGTATATTTTTCTGGGTCTAAACCGACTCCTTTAAGAACGTTAGGATCGACGGTTCCGCAGCCCAAAACTTCTAGCCATTTGCCGTTCCACTGCAAATCCACTTCGGCAGAAGGTTCGGTAAACGGAAAGTAACTCGTGCGGAAACGAATCGGCAAATCTTGCCCGAACATTTGCCGCAAAAACTCTTTAATTGTGCCTTTCAAGTCAGTAAATGTGAGACCTTCACCAATGGCTAAAAGTTCAATTTGGTGGAAGACTGCTGCGTGAGTAGCATCAACAGTATCGCGGCGGTAAACGCGGCCAGGAGAGACAATCCGAATCGGCGGTTTGTGCTGTTCCATGTAGCGAATTTGCACCGATGATGTCTGAGTCCGCAGCAAGTTGCCGCCTGGTAGGTAAAATGTATCTTGCATATCCCGCGCCGGGTGGTCTGGCGGTGTGTTCAGCGCCTCGAAGTTGTAATAATCTGTTTCCATTTCCGGGCCGTTGGCGACGGTGTATCCAAGGCCGACAAAGATATCGAGAGCGCGGTCTATGACGGCGTTTAAGGGGTGAACGCGGCCTTGGGGGCGAAAAATCCCCGGCATGGTGACATCGAGGGTTTCTGAGGCTAATTTGGCTTGGATTTGGGCGGTTTGGAGGGCGGCGCGCTTGTCTTCTAAATCGGCTTGCAGGGCTTCTTTGACTGTATTGGCGATCGCACCTACTTTGGGCCGTTGGTCTGGCGACAGTTTGCCCATCATGCCTAAAATTTGAGAGAGTTGGCCTTTTTTGCCGAGGTAGCCGACGCGCAACTGTTCGAGTTGTTCGAGGGTATTGGCAGTGGCGATCGCACTTTTGGACTCTTGACCGAGGGTTTCTAGTTGAGTTTCAATGTCGCTTAGCTGGACAGTCATTTTGATTTTAGATTTTAGATTTTAGATTTTAGATTGATGGCAGTTTTGGGCCAAGTTGAGTTTAGCGCAATTTTGGCTCGACAGCTTGTAGATTTTAGATTTTAGATTTTAGATTGATGGCAGTTTTGGGCCAAGTTGAGTTTAGCGCAATTTTGGCTCGACAGCTTGTAGATTTTAGATTTTAGATTTTAGATTTTCGGCAGTTACGGATAATTTGTAATAGGTAATTGGATGTTAGAGCGATCGCCCTAGTTGAATTTAGTTTAAGATTGCTATAATGCCTATAAAAATTTCAATGAAACTTTTAATTAGCAACGACGACGGCATCTTTGCACAAGGCATCCGCAGCCTCGCCAACGCTCTCGCCGCCGCTGGCCACGATGTGAGTGTAGTTTGTCCCGACAGAGAGCGCTCCGCTACCGGCCACGGCCTTACTCTGCACCAACCCATCCGCGCCGAAATTGTCGAATCTATTTTTGATCCCGCAGTTCAAGCTTGGGCCTGTTCGGGTACTCCCGCCGACTGCGTGAAACTTGCTTTGTGGGCTTTACTGGACAAACCGCCGGATTTTGTTCTTTCCGGTATCAACCACGGGCCCAATTTAGGCACGGATATCATCTGTTCGGGTACGGTTTCGGCCGCAATGGAAGGAATTATGGAAGGGATTCCCAGCATTGCTTTCAGCCTCGCCAGCTTTACTTCGCAGGAATTTGGGCCGGCGGTGGATTTCGCTGTCAGCTTGCTGGCACAGTTGGAAAAACAGCCAATGGCGAAACCGATGCTGTTGAATGTCAACATACCAGCAGTCACACAAGCAGAAATTACCGGAGTTGCGATCGCCCGTCAAGGCATTCGCCGCTATTTCGACATATTTCAAAAGCGCACCGATCCGCGCGGCAAAACTTATTATTGGCTAGCTGGGGAATTGTTAGAAGATGTAGAAGAAATCGCCGATTCGGCGGTGCCGCATGATATTCCTACAGACGTACAAGCTATTCGCGACAACAGAATAACCGTAACTCCTTTGCAATATAATCTCACCTGTGCTCCAGACTTGCACTCGTTGCGGGATTGGCAAGTTGAAGGTTTTCCCAAGCAGTGAGCTCCGATCGGGTCGATCGGAGCGGTAAACTAGGAATTAAGGAAAAGTGCCTCTCAAGGTCTATACCTTTGGCGTTAACACAGGCTCCCAATTACTTGTTAGTTTTTTTTACTCAAGAAAAACAGTTATGAACGCTCCTACCTATAACACTCATTCTGTCACTTGCCCGATCTGCAACCGTTCTAGCGTCGTAGGCCCAGTCGGGATGGTCAGTGGACTATTCACTTGTCCCCACTGTCATTCTCATATGGTAATTAGCTGGAGCGGTCATTTTGTGCGCGATCCTTTTAGTCTCAAACAACTGACGGTGGGAAAGATGCTCAGGCGCGAGAGCAGACCGTTAGCTCGCCTTCAGCGGGACTTTGGGCTGGGCAAGCCTTTGCCGCTGATTGCAATTTTGGGCAGTGTGGTCTTTTTCGGGTGTGCGCTCGCCGCTACGGAACAATCGCTACTCCGACAGAATTCACTGCAAGGATTTTTAGAGTGGGTGAGCGGAACTGGTAATTCCCAAGATGTCTCACGTTAACATTTCTTAAAAAAGATTGTGACAGATACTGCGTGCAAATATCTATTCCTTTAGGTATAAATCACACTATTTTAGCAATTGCATCCATCTTGATCTGCGGGTAAGCACTTAGACGCCGTGCCCTTCTTCCTGTGTCCAAAAACGTCAAAACCCCAGTCCGGCAGGGGTTTTGACCCCGGCCTCAAAGCTCAAGTCTGGTGGGCTTAAGTCTCACCAGGGTGTTTCGGGTTAAGTTGACACATATCACATCGCTCAATTTAGAAACTCAGCAATTTTTCTAACTGCTGTTTCCAAGATTGCTGGCGACTCGACTAAGGCAAATCGCACGTAGCCTTCTCCTGATTTCCCGAAACCGGCACCGGGGGAAGCTGCGACTCCTGTACTCTGTACTAGCTGAGTGCAAAATTTCACGGAATCATTGGCCCAAGGTTCCGGCAGTTTCGCCCAGACGTACATGGTGGCAGGGGGTACGGGTACTTGCCAGCCGATGCCCTGTAGCGCGTTTACAAAGGCATCCCGCCGTTTTCTGAAGGTTTCTACGCTGGTTCTGACGGTATCTTGAGGGCCTGTTAATGCGGATATCGCTCCATTCAAAATCCCTCGGTATTGGTTGAAGTCCACTGCGGCTTTTACCTGTCGCAGCGCTGCAATTAGTTCGGAATTGCCGATCGCATATCCGACTCGAAAACCTCCCATACTGTAGGATTTGGATAGTGTAAAAAACTCGATCGCCACACTCTTATCTCGATCCGCCTGAAATATTGACGGGGCCATCAATTTTCGATATTCTTCCTCGTTACCAGTCGCCTCAATTGCAGAATTGCGATCGTCAAACACCAAATCCACATAAGGGAAATCGTGCACTAAAACCAGCCGATGTTCTCGACAAAAAGCCACAGCTTTCTCAAAAAAAGCAACCGGGGCGATCGCAGTTGTAGGATTGTGAGGATAGCTCAAAACCATCATCTTCGACTCAGCCAGCACTGCTGTCGGAATATCTTCAAATATCGGCAAAAACGCATTTTCTGCTAATATCGGCATCGGATAAATTTGACCGCCAGCCAAATGCACACCGCCCGCGTGGGAAGGATAGCCCGGATCGAGCAGCAAAGCAAAATCTCCGGGGTTTAGTACAGCTAAAGGCAAATGGGCCGTGCCTTCTTGGGAACCAATTAACGGCAGCACTTCTGTTTCTGGATTGACTACAATTCCAAATTTTTGCTCGTACCAAATAGCTACTGCTTCCCGAAAATCTCTTGTGCCGTTAAATAGCAAATAGCCGTGGGTGCTGGTGTCTGACAGAGAATGGGCGATCGCATCTGTAATATGAGCAGCCGCCGGCAAATCCGAAGAACCCAGAGACAAGTCAATCACATTTTGCCCCGCTGCTCTAGCTTGAGCTTTTGCCCGATCCATATCGGCAAATACATTAAATTGCAGTGGTTCTAAACGTTTAGCAAATTGCATATTTTCTATAGTTTTGGGGAATTTTAAGGAATATTTTTATTTGATATCAATTATTTTTTATATGGCATTTTTATTGAGTTTGTGATTTTTTTTATTAACCGCAGAGAGCGCAGAGGGCGCAGAGTCAGAGAGGAATATCGAGGAGAAAAGAGAGATGTTAAAAAAATATTTGCGATTTATATAGTTGTAAGTTGGGAGTTGGAAACTCCCGAATCATTTCCAAACTTTATAAGTGAGCGTCGAGCAAACCGACCAAAGTTTGTTTAGTAATAGCTCCCTCGTGAGACAGCACTACTTCGGCATTTTTAAACAGCCTGAGAGCTGGAACTCCTTCTACTTTATACTGCTTGACAGTATTAGGATTGGGGTCAATTTCCATTTTAACCACTTTCAGCCGATCGCTGTAGTTGGCCGCCACCCAGTCTACCGAAGGCGCGATCAGTTTGCAAGGCCCGCACCAAGTAGCCCAAAAATAGGCAAGCACTGGTTGCTCTGCTTTCAGGACTTCTGTTTCAAATTTTTCGTCGTTAATGACAATTACACTGTTGCTCATGGTTCTGCGATTATTTTTTCTATTTATTTCTAAAGCACCGGCGGGCGTGAAACTTGCACCAACTTAGAAGACAGGCCCAAAAAACTGTTACTAATTTTAAAACATTCTGTGAATTATTGAGTGCAAACTCAGGACTGGGGACGGATGGCTAATTCTGTATGGCGTTTAATTCCACTGTTATCGGCGTCTGGTAGCGTGCAGATGGCGATCGACCAATGGCTACTGGAACAGCATCTAGCGGGCAAACATCCGCCAACTCTGCGATTTTACACCTGGCAACCGGCGGCGATTTCCTTGGGCTACCACCAGCGCCGATGGCCGGAGTTTTGGCAGCAGTTGTCTTGGGAGAAAATGCCTGTGGAGTTGGTGAGGAGGCCCAGCGGCGGGCGCGCAGTGTTGCATCAAGGGGATTTAACTTATGCAGTTGTGGCGTCGGGATTTGGAAGCAGCCGTATGAAAGCTTATCAGACTATTTGCGAGTTTTTGATTGAGGGTTGGAGGGCGATGGGTTTGGATTTGCAATACGGGGAAGCGGGAAGGGGTTATATTCACAATCCGAATTGTTTTGGTACTGCGACGGGTGCGGATTTAGTTACCGCTGATGGCTGCAAGTTAATTGGTAGCGCGCAATTGCGACGGGGTGATGCTATTTTGCAGCACGGTTCGATGCGTTTGCAGCCGGATGTTTGTTTGTTTTCTCAAGTGTTTGAAGAGGAATTAATTCCTGTGCAATTACCTCTATCTGAAGGAGGGGATAATTTGATTGCCACTGTAATTGATGTTTTGAGTGCGACGGCTTGTCGCTGTTTGGAGATTGATTTGAAAGTGCAGCCGCTTTCGGATCAGGAATGGCAGGATATAGCAGATGTTGAAAAAAGAAGGAAGAAGGAAAATATATTAGATACTAGATACCTAACTTCTTGAAGAAGTCGGGTATCTCGCTAAAATCGCCAATCTAAAATCGGAAAACTCATCTATGGCTGCTGCTCAATTTCAACGATCGGCTCTTTGGCAATTTTGCCCAATTTCACTGACTCTAGCAAGCTTTCCCAATCAGCAGCTAATTGTGCATCGTTAGGATTGGCTTGGCGAGCCGCAGCTAGGGTGCTGAGGGCATCTTGCCAAATCCCATTTTCAGCATAAATAACCG
This sequence comes from Microcoleus sp. S36b_A4, assembly GCF_036700645.1. NCBI lineage: Bacteria > Bacillati > Cyanobacteriota > Cyanophyceae > Oscillatoriales > Microcoleaceae > Microcoleus > Microcoleus sp. S36b_A4. The sequence continues at coordinate 6,700 of NZ_JAUBPI010000109.1, forward strand.
TTTTCTGGCGCGCATCGGCCTTCTCTAATTGACTGCGGATATCTGCACTGAGTTCAACTCGCCGTACACTACCGCTTTCGATCTGATCGCTCGATCTGTCTTGAGAATCGCAAATCACTGTAAAATTCCAACGGTAACTTTTGCCTAATTCCAAGGGCGGCACATTTTTGTTAGCGGAGATACTAACGCCGATCACCCCTGATAAATTGCTAATTGTGAGATCCTGTTTATAAATCTCCTTGCCGTTTTGATCTTGTAGGATAAATTCGGCTGATTCCGCCTCTGTTTTAGGCAAGTAGAAAAAGAATGTTGGATAGTCGGAAACCGTCCGTCCGATCTTATTTTTAGGCACTAAGGCTGTGAGACCTAGCTGACTAATGCTCGCGCAGCCACCGCGCACAGGCCGTCTCGGTTGAGTGGGGGGCCAATTATCTATATCTTCAGTAGGCGGAATGAAGCGCGGCCCTCCCGGTATAGGGTTGGGTGGGCGGTCAGGTGTGTTTATTTGGGGCTGTCCCACAACTGCCAATTGAGAAATGTTAAGTGTGGCTATCAATACTATTGAGCCAACTGATATCAGATTGATGAGAAACTTAGTAATTGTTTTCATATTAACTCCATGAATTTGTAGGGAGATATTCTCTCTTTTTATTTCTTTTTCCTTCCCAAAATCCGGTAGACATTAACTTTTTGTTCCCTGCCTCTTAACGGTAAAGGTCCCCAAGATTCTACCTCAAATTTGTCCGCCAAATACAGAAAGGTTTCTTCTGCAATCAATATCCGGCAAGTGTCCTCTTGCCGATCCTTTTCGCAGCTTTCCAGGCGAGAGGCAATATTTACGCTGTCGCCGATCACTCCATATTCTAAACGGGTTGTACCTCCCAGACTACCCACCATCACAGGCCCAGTAAAGATGCCTACTCGCATTTTTACAGTCGGTAAACCGCGATCAAGCCAATTTTGATTCATTTCTGGCAAGCGCGAACTTATAGCTAAAGTGGAAGATACGGCAAGGCGAGCATCTTCTGCAATTTCTTCTGCAGTGGTGCGGGGAATGGGTACGCCAAATACTGCCAGCATTCCATCTCCGGTAAATTTATTAATTACCCCTTGATGTGCTTGGACTTCTTGGGCCATTGCTGATAAATACTCATTTAACCAACTCATTACTACTTCTGGCGCGAGTTTTTCGGAGATTGTACTAAAACCCTGCACGTCGGTGAGGACGATCGTAGCAGTAACTTTTTGACCTGGCAATAACCCTGATTCGAGCAGATGGACGCGCTCTTTCCACAAGGCATTTGCGATCGCGGGTGAAGTTTGTTGTCCTAATAATTTCATCACAATCCCTTGCTGTTGTCTCGACTGCTCGTATTTATAGGTAACTGCGACTCCTGCGGTGATTAAAAGGGCAAGGGCTGGAGCAATTAGAGGTATCCACCCCTGTTGTAGGAAGAGGAAAAAGGTGAATCCGAATAATGAGCCGCAAGCTACGATCGCGATCGCGATCAAATTCAGCGCTTTTTCTAGCCGCCAAGCTAAACAGCCACCCACTGCACTCCAAACCACAATCCAGAGGATTTCTTGCCATTCATCCCAATACCAAAATAGCCCTTGGCCGTCTAAAACTGCACTGAGAATTTGGCTGGTGGCCGTTGCGTGAATTAATACCCCAGGCGTCGGGATATTACCGTTTTTAGTAGCGCTGTAAGGGGTAGAAAAAATATCTTTTACAGTTGGGGCTGTCACCCCGATTAAGACTATTTTACCTTTTACCAATTTGGGGTCAACTTTGCCCTCCAAAACTTGAGTTATGGTCACGCTTTCTGCTATCTTTTTAGGAGAGCGGTAATTGAGCAATATTTGATAGCCTTGGGCAGGAATGTTCTGATAACCTCCTGAGTTCGATCGTAACTTATAAAATACTGTTTTATCTACTATAAATTCATTGTCTTCTGTGGCTTTAGATTCTATTTTTTTGCTATCAAAATATGCAAAAGCTAGCCGGGAGGGAAATGAATAAAACGTGTTTTTACCATCGCCAATAGACATCACATTACGACGCACTATACCATCTGGATCGAGATACAAATCGTTAAATCCTACCCGCTTGTCTGGTATGTTGGGAGGTGCCTGCACTCGATCGTACTTTAAGGAGCCGATGAAGGTAATGGGAAATACTTTGGGGTTTTTCAGTTGAGTTGCTAATTCTGCACTCCCCGGTTCGTAGGCAATATCACGAATTATATCGAGACCAATAGCTCTGGGTTCCAAACGCGCTATTTCGGCGATCGCTTTTGCTAAAACGCGATCGGAAATTGGCCATCTGTTTAAAGCACTAATGTCCCGATCTGTGATTTCAACTATCAGCAACCTGGGGTCAGGACCCCGATCTGGGCGCAACTGCACCATGAGGTCGTAAGCATTTAATTCTAGTGGCTGCAACCCGCCTAAATGCCTCACTCCCAATAGAGTTCCGGTCACGACAATCCAGATAATAGCAACAGGTTGCAAGCCAGCGTTGGGGAATAAATGAGTTAAATTTTTCCCAAGTCCCTCCGCAAATTTATGATAAATTCTCTTAAAGAATTGGGGCATAAAATTTAGTGTTTCAACCCTGAGTCACAAAGTATGCTACATCTTAACTGATCGCTGATGCCCCTTACCGATACCCAATTTTTAGTTTTCTTGTGCAGTTTTGGCGATCGCACTTAACTGCAATCCCTGCGGATAGCTGTTTTCTTCTTTGCTGCGCTTGATGTCGGCCATTGAAATCTGGGGTTTGAGGTATTTTGCCAAAACTTTAACCACGTCACCCCGATCGATCGTCCCCGCTACTGAACCAATCGGCGAGAGGACGATGATTCGGGGGAGTTGACGGGCTTCCATGCTGTTAATTACTTCGGCGATGGATGCTTTTTCGGAGACTGTGGGGGTTTTTCCCAGGGGTTTCAAAATGTTGTGCAAAGTCTGAACTTGCCATTGACTGCGTTCTGTGAAACGGATATCGTCGATCGACACTAACCCCAAATCCCGGCCGTTGGTCGCAGCAATGTAAAATGGAAACGGATTGACTTCTAACAAATATCGATCGGCAAATTCTCGCAGAGTCAAATCTGCATCTACAACTCGAAACTCGCGGCTCATCGCATCGCTGGCTTTAATTTTGAGTAGGGCTTCTTGCAGCGAAGTAACTTGGCTATAAGCACTGGCATTGCGAATGCCAAACCAGCCGATCAGCGCAATCCACAAGCCGCCGTACTCGCGCGCTAAAAAGCATAAACTCAGACCCAAAGCAACAGCCAGCCAACCTAAAACTTGTCCGGTTTTTGCCGCCCAGCGAACGCCGGCAAATCGAGAGCCAGTGATTTTCCAAATTGCTGCTTTTAAAACTTGTCCTCCATCCAAAGGTAGACCGGGAATTAAGTTAAATAATCCCAAAACGAGATTGATTAGTGCTACCCTTTCGGTGACAATTGCTAGCAAACTTTTCGGGGGAAGAACTTGAGAGCCCAAACCGAGGATTAAAAACAGCGCAAAGCTGACGAGAGGGCCGGCAATAGCTACTTGAAAAGCTTGACCGGGAGTTTTTGATTCCGAGTCGATCGAAGCTACTCCGCCAAATAAGAATAAGGTAATAGAATTAACTTTAATTCCTTGCGATATCGCCGCCAAGCTGTGTCCGAGCTCGTGCAATAGCACCGAAGCAAACAGTAGCAGAGCTATTGCTAACCCCGCACTCCAGGAGAGCGCAGGCCCCCACAGGCGGTAACTGCTGGCGTATTCGCGGGTTGCTAAGGCTAAAATTATAAACCACGAATAATCTATAACTAGGGGGATGCCAAATAAAGAGCCGATTCGCCAACCTGTCTGCATGAAGTTTCCTGGGAAAGGAGAGCAAGAAAGAGTTTCTATTATATCTTTTCTACCCCTTGCCTTTGCCTTTCCCCTGATTTTTACAGAACTCCGGCGTTACCCAAGCCCAAGATTACTCCGGCTCCGAGCAAGTGACCGAAGCTGGCTGTTGCCAGCAGTTCTGGTACGCCGAAGCCTTTGAACATGCCAGGGAGTGCAACGGGTAAAGCTGGGCCCTTGCCTCGGTTTTGCTTGGAGATGCCGTAGTAGCCGATCGTGATCGCCAGCAAATTGCATAAAATCATTGTCAGTCCTACCAGTGGCGACCACTCTGGTGTTGAGGGAGCGGTAGATTGTACGGCTAACAGCAAAGATGAGGTGATCATGTTCTTATCTCCTGATTTCACAGATAAATTGATTTCCAAAATTATAAAAAGCGGTTTGCATTAAACTAAGATTTGTTTTAATAGTTAACAATTCGTTGATATTTTGATACAAATTCGGAAGGGAGGAGTCGGATTGCGGGTTAAAATTTGCGGAATCACTAAATTAGACCAAGGAATTGCGATCGCCCGCTTGGGAGCCCAGGCTTTAGGGTTTATCTGCGTGCCGGCTTCCCCCCGCTATGTCAGCCCAGAAACAATTCGCCTGATTGTCGAGCAGTTGCCGGAAAATGTCGATCGCATCGGCGTTTTTGCCAACACCACAATAGAAAATATCTGTCAAGTAGCGGCAGAGTCAAATTTAAGCGGAGTGCAGTTGCATGGAGATGAAACACCGGAATATTGCGATCGACTGCGGGAGTTTTTGCCGGGAATTGAAATTATCAAAGCCCTGAGAGTTAAGACTCCTGAAACTTTAGCCACCGCTGCTGTTTATGCTGTTCGTGTCGATACTTTACTGCTGGATGCTTACCATCCAGGGCAATTGGGCGGTACTGGTAAAACGATCGACTGGATGATGTTATCAGAGTTTAGACCGCAGTGTCCTTGGCTGCTGGCGGGCGGTTTAACACCCGATAATATTTTAAATGCAATTGATAGCGCGATCGGCAATAACTTCAGCGGTGTTGACCTTTCGAGTGGCGTAGAAATAGCGCCGGGAGATAAAGATTTGACCAAAGTTACTCAGTTGTTTGCTAATTTAAGTCAACTTGCTCATCATTGATAAGGTGGCAATACCAAATTCGTGCTTTTTATCCGATTCATTCTTTAGTCAGCGTGAGCGAAGTCTGCCGTAGGTTAGGCAGACCTCGTTTCTACAGTAGCGGTTTCAACCGCAGATTATTCCCTTTATTGTTTTATCGCCGGATCTCAAAAGTACGCGCGGCGGAGCTATCTTGAAGGGAATCGCCCTCCGGGTCTTCGTATTCCAAAACCAACTCACTAACCGTAGCACCGGTGGGGCCGCGGCGGCACCAACTAATCATTCCTTCCACAGCTTTTTTGGGTCCTTCAAAGACAGCCTCGACGCGGCCGTCGGGGAGATTTCTTACCCAGCCGCTGAGGCCGAAATACTTTGCTTGATTCCTCGTTGAATATCGGAATCCTACTCCTTGAACTAATCCCGAAACAAAAACGCGGGCTCTGACGGGCGGCAATGATTGGTTTTGCATAATAAACGGCGCGAATTACTGCTAACATCTGTTTGAAAATTTTAAGGATCAGTTTGATTATGTTAAATTTTAGTGCGATGGCGCTGCTGGGATTGCTGGTACGCCGCGTCACCCTAGCTTTTTCAACTATTCCCGATTTCACTGATTGGCTGGTTGCAGCTATGCTCACGCTGATTTACACTTTGATCGCGCTTCCTATCGGTTTTTGGTCGGGATTTTTGAAAGTTGATTTGCAAACCTCCAGGCCTACAATTGTAGGAGTGCTTGTTGGCTGTTTATTAAGTCCTGGCATCACCGAGGAAGTATATTTCCGCGTGTTAATGCTGCCACACCCGTTCGAGAAGGCTTCTGGCTTAATGCTGTGGTTTTGGGGATGCGCGAGTTTGGCGGTTTTTGTAGTTTACCACCCGCTGAACGCGCTAACTTTTTACCCGGTTGGTCGATCGACCTTTATGAATCCAGTATTTTTGCTACTGGCGGCAATTTTGGGAGTTGCGTGCTCCCTCGCATACCTGCAAAGCGGTTCTATCTGGCCTGCGGTGGCGGTTCACTGGCTCGCAGTGACAGCCTGGCTGTTGCTACTGGGCGGTTACAGGAGGCTGTATGGTTAAATGTAAAAAGTCCAGTATCACTATTTTGTCGGGAGGATCTCAGTTGTGGGTATCATAGGAGCGATCGTAGGTTTTTTGGCAGGGGTAGCAGTTGCTTACTGGTTAGTGGAAAAGCGCTTAAAGAAGCAAAAGCAAGAATACTTGCAGCAAACTCGCAGAATTAGTGAGGAAATAGAATTAGCTCAGATGTCTCGGGTGCAACAAGCTGTCGAATCTCAGCAAGGAGAACGGGAAAATCAGCTTAGAAAAGCTACTATCGAGCACGAAAATTTACTCAGACAAGTTACTACCCAATACGAAAACCAGCTCCAACAAGTTGCAGCTCAATATGAAAATCAGCTCCAACAAGTTCAGGCAGAACGTGACAGTCAGATCCAACAAGTTTTGGCAGAACGCGACAGTCAGCCCCAACCATTTGCCAGCATAGACGAGCATGAGCTGCGGCGACAAATCAGCGAGGAATTAGAAGCCGCTAACAATGCTAGGATGCAGCAAAATATCCAATCTTTGCAAGCAGAACACGAACATCATTTACTTAGAGTTGCTGACGAATTGCATATAAATTATCAAGCTCAGATGGAGCAACATTTGCAAAACTTGCAAAATGAACACGAAATTCGCTTGAGGCAAACTGCCGAGGAATATGAGAACCGCGAGGTTGAGCTGCAGTTAAATATGGAGGCTTTGCAAGAGCAATACGAGAGTCAGTTGCAAGCGGCTCACGAGCAGTTGAGAGAGCACGAAGCTCAGATGCAAGCTACTATCAGGTCTTTGCAAGAGCGGTACGAGAGTAATGTACAACAAGAAGTCCCGGAGCAGCAGTTCAGTCAGTTAAATTCAACAGAATTTTCCGAAGGTTTATCGCAAGAAGAAGTTTGGCAGGAACTGTCAAGTGAGTTAAATCAAACAGAAGTTGAAGAAGAGTTAAATTACACAGATCTTTCGGAACCCCAACCAATTGATTTACATCAACCAGAAGTCGAACAACAGCTTCCAATTACCAGACAAGCACCAATCTATTCCCTACCGCAGTTAATGGGATGTGTTCAAAGTGAGGACAAAGAAACCCGCAAGTTTGCAGCGTCGGCTTTAGGTAAAATGGCTGCTGCTAATGCTCTGAGATCGGAAGGTCAGCGAGCAATAGAAACCTTGGGAAAATTAGCTCAAGATCTTCACCCGGAGGTGCGCGAAGCTGCTGTGGAAGCACTAGCAATGATTAAGTCTGAAAAAGTGATTCCGCTGCTACAAAAAGCTTTGCGAGATATAGATAGCGGTGTGGCTAAATCGGCAAGTGCTGCGCTCAATAAGTTTAAGTTTTATCCCCGCACTCCGGCGGCTAAGCCGAAAACTGTTGATGTGAAGAAACCAAAGCGTTAAGCATTTACGAGCATAAATCAGTATAGCAATTGTCAATTGCCTACAACACAGTAGGGATACAACATTGTTGTGTCCTTACCAAGGTGCTGTATTTCACTCAATTTCGATTACTACTACAAACTTTGGAGGTTGGGCTGAGGAAAGAAATCAAACTCAATTATTCGATCGACAATTTACCCTATCCTTAGCAGAAATCACCGACACCCCGCCAGCCGAGGCCGATAGGTTTGATGATGTCCGGCCAACGGCTTTGGCGGCAATTGAGTCGCCCAAAATCTGTTTCACACTGTGGGTTAACTGATATCGTTTCCCGTTGCATCGGAATAATAAAATCGAGTCAACAGTTAACTCTCAACCCTTCAGTTTTTCGACCCGCCCGTCAACAGTCAACAGTCAACAGTCAACAGTCAACAATTCCGAAGGAGTGCAACCGGAATTGATATGATCTGTTGCACTATTGTTAAAACCGTTGCTTTGTACCGAGTATAAATTTGAGGTCGCCGGAGTCGCTAACAGCCATATCTAAGCGAATTAATCCAAAGGACGATCGCACCCTCACACCCACCCCAACACCCACCCCAGTCCCCGGTTTGTCCCTAACTACAGCCGGTTTTCCGAGTACACTATCTCCCGTTCCCAAATCCGACGCAAAATCAACAAATATCACGCCGCCAACATCTTGACCAACAGGAAACCGATATTCACCCGAAGCCAAAAAATAACTCCGGCCGCTGCCAATATCCCCGCCGTCGTAACCCCGCACGGAATTGCGGCCGCCGAGGCGAAAAGCTTCCGTTGGTGGCAAATCCCCGATTACCGTCCCCGCTTGCAAGTTAAAAGCCAGCATTTCAGGCAAGGCTTCGGACTCGCTGATGCCGAGCAAAGTTACTGGTACATACTGTATATAATTTGCTAACAGCCGATTACTCACAATGTTACCTCGCCCCAGAGGTATCGACTGCTCGGTGCTGAGGCTGAGAATTGAGCCACTGGTGGGGTTGAAGGGATTGTCCCGCCGATCGAGCATCGCACCGAAAGAAACAGTGTATAACTCGTCAACGCCGCTGCCACTGAATGTGAGAGGATTGCCGAGTTCGTCGCGGCGGGCGATATTTAAGTTGCGATCGCGCGTACTGATGTTTGTATAATTCAGCCCCAAAGTCGATTGCCAATCGCCCAAAGGTCTGGTAAACCTGAGATTTCCCCCCACCCGAATTTCCCGAACTCGGTTCCCGTTGGGCAAATCAATATCTTTGTTGAAAATTTCCGATATTCTGCGATCGCCAAAAGCTCTCACACTGTATCCCAAACGGTCTTCGGCGGCAACGTAAGGGCTGACAAACTGGACATCGTACTGGATACCTCGGAGGCTGGGCTGAAGATCCACCGCCAGCCGCTGCGGGGTTGTACCGAAAGTTCGATCGGTATAGGAAAGAGGAACCGCAACGCCAACATCATCACTCAGACTGGCACTCACGCTAAAAGAGCGAGCCGATCGCTCTTGAACGTTGTAGATTACATTAACATCCGTGCCAACTTCTTCGATCGAAACCGTCACTTTGTCAAACAATCCCAATTGCTGCAACTGCTGCAAATCCGATCGTACAACTTCCCGGCTGTAGTTATCCCCCGCCTTGAGTTTGAGCTCACCTCGGATAAAATCTTCCGAAATTCTGCCCTCAATTGGATTCCCTTTTTTATCAACAGCTTCGCCTCGGGAATTGACAAAGCGAATTTTTACCTCTGCAACATAAACGCCTTCAGCATTGGCCGCTTGACTGATTTGTAGAGTACCGCCTAGCTGTCGGGCGTTGCTGTTTACTGCTTCGGGGATTTCGGCGTTGGCCGCGATCGTCGCCGGAGTTTTTAACAGAGATGTAAAATCTTTATGATGGCTGGACTTGAGTGATATCACTCCCGGTTGCACCGGAATGATTGTTGACTGTTGACTGGTGACTGTTGACTGTGGACTTGGGGTGGAAAAACTCAATGGTTGAGTGTTAACTGTTGACTCAATTTTATTATTATGCAACCGGACACGATATGAGGGCGATTCCCTAGGAGATAGCTGCGCCGCGCGTACTTCTGGAGAAGCTGCGAGCTCATCGGATGCCGGCAAATCCTGCACAGTTGGATTCACCTCATCCGATTGGTGACTATTTAAGACTGGAAGCGATAACAAATGTCGCTTGTCATCTAGTCTAGATCCCCCTAAATCCCCCTTAAGAAGGGGGACTTTGAGCATATTTCTTGTCCCCCCCTTATTAAGGGCTAGGGGGGATCGAGACTTCGCTACAAACAACATAGATGGTCGGTTTGACGTTAAGTTGTCACCAATGACCTCATCCTCCTCCCTCTGCGCCCTCTGCGCCTCTGCGGTTCCCCCTCTAAACTCCGCCTCAGTCGGTGCGGCACTCGGATCAATCGCCTGCGCTGCCAATTCGCCACCAGCCAGCGCCGCCAAAGTCAAAAATGCAATAATCGGAATTCGCATAGACATTAAATTTAAAACACACCGAACGCATATTACCCAAAACCGGGCCCCTGCATAATTAGCCGAAAAGAAACCCGGTATTGTTGAGGCTACCGGGTTTCTGGGATGCTGAAATATGGGAAAGTTCGATCGACCGCGGGCGATCGTTAAATTTGTTTAAATAGCTTGTCGAGAAACACGTTTCTCAAAATGAGCCTGAGTCTGCTGCAACAGTTGTTCGCGACTATCCTTAGCGGTGGTAATGGTAGGGAGCAAGTTGCGAGCTTGTAACGTCATGTGAAGCTGTAGGTGTGCTACGTACTCACTGACATCTTCGCGAAGAGAGCAAGCCGGGTACTGTTTTAAAGTAGAGTTCAAAGTGTTCTCCTGCTTTGGGTTTGTAGTGTTTTCTAATAATCATAGACAATATCATGGTCTATTTCTAACTGTGTACTCCGTAATGAAGTTTAACGTTTGAACTGCTTTTTTGTTACAATCCTTTACAAATGTATCTTACCTATTAGGAGTCGATCACCCATGCAGTCTCAAGCACTTCGAGGACAAACGCACACATTAACTACATTTGTCAATAGCACCACCCAAACAGCCGCCTACCTCGACATCGGGTGCGGCAGACCCTTATTGATGCTGCACGGTTTCTTAGGAGAAAAGACTTGCTGGCTGCCGTTAATTGAGTTATTGCAATCTCAGTTTCGGTGCATCAGTTTAGATATGTTGGGTTTTGGAGAATCCAGCAAACCAGAAATCCGCTACGACGTAGCTGTAGAAGTTGCTTTTGTGCGGCAAGTTGTAGAACAACTAAATATCGAACCCTGCTGCATCATCGGACATTCTTTTGGCGGTTGGGTAGCATCTGCATATTCCCTAAAATATCCTAATTCTGTCAGCAGTTTAGTATTAGCAGCCCCAGCGGGAATTCGGGACGATAGTTTTTGCGGTCAATATGATGCTTTGCGGCCGCTGTTGTGGGAAACCCCAGCCGTTGATTGGGCTTTGCAGTTGGCAAAACCTTTTGCTAGTTTAGCTGGAAAAAGTGAGAAATTGCAGCAAATTTCCGGGTGGCGCAGGGAGTTAATGTCTCAACCAGTAGCAAGGTCATTTTTAATGAGTCGGATGCGACCGGAAGACGCAGTTGATACAGTAGAAAAAGAAATTCACAAATTGCAAATTCCTACCTTAGTTATCGCAGCAGATAGCGACGAAACAATTCCTCTATGGCACTGTGAAACCTACGCTAACGAGATAGCGGGGGCAGAGTTAGTAATTATTCCCAATGCTGCTCACGGGTTGCCGCAAACTCAAGCTCAAATTATGGCGAAGTTGACTTGTGAATTTTTGAATAGTTAAGAAAAACTGTGCAATAAGCCGAATCATAAAAATTGTGATAAGCCACCAACTGAAAATAATTGTGTTTTAGTATACTACTTTATTAGGAAATACAGAATATATTGATTAGTGTCTTGTACAATTTTTTTTATGGCTCTTAAATCTTGTGTCAGCAGGAGGTTAGAGTCGATAGGGGCGTTGCCACCCCTACCTCTCCTTCAGAACGGAACGTGAAACTTTCGCTTCATTCCGCT
>NZ_JAUBPI010000110.1:0-17803 GCF_036700645.1 Microcoleus sp. S36b_A4
ACAGCGGAATAAATAATATGGAACACTCGTAGCCTGAAGGCTACAACTGCGTTTCATCCCCGGCTTAAAAGACCGGGGTTCTCACGCGACGCGCTATAGCGAGCCGGACGATCGCACACCGACAGTAAAAGCCAAACCGAGATGAGCCCGATCGCACTTACCCCCGCATAGCAAAAATAATCAAGATTGATGTGGTAGACTAGGAAAAATAGTTTTAAATCCGCACGCTCGGAAGGAAGCAAAACTATGTCAATTTTTAAGCGATTTCCTACATCTGTCCGCTATCTAATAGCGCGGTTGCGCCACTGGACGCAACCCGCCGTTTGGGCTCCCTTAGCCGTGCTGTGTGCGGGGGGGTTATTTATCTGGGAGGTCTCTGTAAATCCAGAAAGGTTGAGTATAGATGGCGAAGAAGAACCAGCCTCAAACACTCCAGCTTCGCTATCGGGACTATCTGCTGAAGATACCGCCATTGCGGCTGAAATCGACAGCTCACCAGTGCTAGTCAATCAGTTTAATGGCTCTACTGCTTCTGAACTGAACTTGTTAAATTCATCAGTAGTAAAAAGCAAAGGTTTATTCGAGGAACTTCGAGATCGGGACTTAGAAACTCCTCAGCCATCTTTAGCCCCCAAGCGGGTAGGAAGCAGCGGATTTTTCTCCTTGTCAAATTTAGCCAATTCTGCTGTCGAGGCCGGAAACAATAACCCCCAAAATTCCACCTTGCCAAGTTCAAACGCAACATCAGCGTTGAGTTTATCTGGCAGTGGGAGACTGACTTCCGGGATAAAAACGATCAAGCCTGAGTCTGGGGGTACAGCGACAGCAACTTTATCGCAGGCGTCGAGTGATGCTAATTCAGATAAACAAAACGAAAATTCTCTGCCTTTGAGTCCGCTGCAAGCAGCTATGAAAAAATACGTCGTTGCTAACACTTCGCCAACGGCGGCTTCGGCTGAAAAAACAGCAGACTCGGCTAAATTGCTCGATCGACCAGCTTCCGATCCGGCGGCAGGAAATGCCACAAATTTGCTCCCAACGACAGCTACAGCTCAAAGTGGAGCCAATCCAGTGAATGTTCCCACAGCACTTCTCCCACTTGTGGCTCCGACAAATACTGTGAGCAAGGAATCTCAAGAATTCTTAAAACCGACAGCGACAGTCCCTGAATCATTAGCGGGGTTAACTTCCCGAGTACCGAGCCTTCCCGAAATTAATGCAGGGGCTGCAACGGTGGCTTTGCCGAAAAATCCCTACCAAACTAATTTATCTGGCTCAGGCTTCGCACCTGAATTTCAACCTGTGGCACTTCCAGTAGCCATACCTTCGCCAACACCTCTACTTCCAAATGCCGCTCAATCTCCCTTTCCGAATGTGATTGGGGGAAGTAAGATAATTAGCCCTCAATTCTCTCCCAATTCAGCGAATTCTCAATTTCAAACACCTCCACCGAGTCAGCTTAATTTGCCGCAGCAGCCTAACTTTGGATTTGTTCCCCAAAACGCAAATCAGGGCGTGCAGCCCATTCAACCTCAAACTTTTTCTACACCCCGCTCCCTGGCTCCGGGACGCTACATTGGTGGTGGCGAAATCAATACTTTTTCTAATCCTTAAAAGAAGGAAGTTCTGCCACGAAAAATATATTATCAATTCCCAATACTTAGGCTACGCTGTTCCTGCCCCTCGAATTCGTTTTTCCTCAGCGTAGTCGAAGGGAAGGGAGCCGAAGGCAGTCGAATTGCAGTAAAAGTTCCGAATTACCCATTTCCCAATGTTAGCGGTAAAACTTACCGAGCGGCAGCCCGCACCAACAACAATCCCCCGATTCCCAAGCCAAACACGATAGGCAACCAAGCCGAAAGAATCGGAGTCAAAACAGCTTTCACACCCATAGAACTGGTGATGAAAGAAAATACGTAGTAAGTAAAAATCACAACTACGCTAATACCAAAACTCGTTCCTCGACCGGAGCGACGCGGTTGAGTTCCCAAAGCTGCTCCCACTAAACCAAATACCATGCACACGAAAGGAAAAGCATATTTTTCTTGAATTCGCACCTTTAATTTGCGAATTTGCGGTTCGTCGCCACTGTTTTTAAGGATATCCAAACGCTCTAAGGCTTGGGCAATGTTCATTTCCTTGAAATCCCGCGCTCTGGCCGCTAAATCTAAGGGTGTGCGGGGCAGTTGCAACTGCTGGTGTTGAAACCTAACTATATTGCGGTAAGAGCCATCAGGAGCTACTATATAAGCGGTTCCGTTGAAAAAATCCCAGGTATTTTCTGAGGGATTCCAAGTAGCTGATTCTGAAGAAACGATTTGATTGAGGCCTGGGGTGGAGCGATCGATAATTGTTAAACCTTTCATTTGCTGGCCGTCAAATTGTTCTGCATAAAAAAAGCGGGCCAGGATTTCGTCGCCGCCTTTTTCTGGTTTGCGAAATTCTGTGTAGATAATATTTCTATCTTGAAATGTCGGTTTTTCTCGCTTGAGGGCTCTGTCTAAAGTCAGAGTTGCTCTGTAGCTGGCGGCGGGTACAACTAACTCTTGCAAACCAAAAGTTAAGCCTGCAACAATTAAACTCATGATCACAGCAGGCAGTATTAATCGGTAAACGCTAACTCCGCAACTGCGAAGGGCGATAAGTTCGCTGTCGCTGGACATTCGGCTGTAGGCCATTAAGGTTGCTAGCAGCATTGACATGGGGAAAGCCAATACTACGAAGTAGGGAATTTGCAGGAGAAAAATTTCTATGGCTGCGCTGTAGGGGAGGCCGGATTCTGCTACTCTGCGGACTAATTCAAATAAAGCTCCAACTGTGACGGCGACGGATGTAAAGAGTCCGACGCCAAAGAGAAATGGCCCGATTAGTTCTTTGGTAATGTACCAGTCCATTACTGAAATTCTCGGCAGCCAGTTGATGGGATTCAAAGAATTGGATATTGCTATTTTCATAGTTTGGGCTTTTTGCAGTTTGCTCCTCAATCTAACATCTCAAATCTAAAATTATGGCCATGGGGAATGCCTTCAAAAGACTATCGCACGAAGTTGTCGCCTAAGTAATACTGACGCACTAAAGGATTGCTGTAGAGTTCTTCTTCAGCCCCGGAGGCTAAAATTTGGCCGTCTCGCATGATGTAGGCTCGATCGGTAATTTCGAGGGTTTCTCGGACGTTGTGATCGGTGATGAGGATGCCGATTTTACGATCGCGCAGTTTAGCAATAATGGTTTGAATTTCGTCTACGGCGATCGGATCGACACCTGCAAACGGTTCGTCTAAAAATAGAAACATCGGGCCGTCTCGCCCAGCAGCTAAGGCTCTCGCTAGTTCAGTCCGCCGCCTTTCTCCCCCCGATATTTGAATTCCCAAACTGGATGCTATTTTTTCTAAGCGAAATTCTTGCAATAGGCAATCGACTCTATCTTTCCATTCCCACCGCGGCACTTGGGTTTGTTCTAGGACTAACAAAATGTTGTCGCGCACGCTCATGTTGCGAAAAATGCTTGCTTCTTGAGCGAGATAGCCAATTCCCAAATGTGCTCGCTGGTGCATCGCCAATTTAGTGATGTCTAAATCGTTTAGCCAAACGGTGCCTTGATTTGGTTTTTCTAATCCGGTTGCTATGTAAAATGTTGTGGTTTTGCCGGCACCGTTGGGGCCTAGCAGTCCTACGATTTCTCCTTGGGCTACCGACAGGTTGACGCGACTAACTACATTGCGTTTTCCGTAGGATTTGTGAATATTTTCGAGTACAATTTTCATTTTCGCTCCCGGCAAGCTCTACAAGCTAAATTTCAGACTGCTGCTTTGTGCGATCGAGTCTCTAATTTAAATTTTACCTTTTCAAGTTTGTGAGTTTTATAAAGACGAAATTTCGCATCTATCCCAAGTAGTATGTTTTGGCTGAGGCGAAATTTCGCTGCTGCAAGCCACTGTTACCGGGGGGCTGTAGTTGGACGTGGGGAGCCAACTGTATTTTGGGCTGCCGCATCTTGTTCCGGGGCAACCAGATAAACAGATTCTACCTGTCCTGGGTTGTCTGGCAGGGCAATAAACCGCCCTTCGTCGATCAGGTATGTTATGGTTTCGCCGCGCAGGCTGTTGCCCTGCTGCAATACGTAAACATCTCCGCTGAGAATGATCCGGCGCTCGCGGCTGAAGTATTGAGCTTGAGCTGCGGTTGCTTGTATTTGGCGGGCTGGATAGTTGATTTGGACGTTGCCGCGGGCTGTCACGATGCCGGTTTTGGAGTCGGCTTCTTGAATGTCCGATCGCACGCTGAGAGTGCGGGGCGGCCCGGCTTGCGGGTAGGTGGGAGAGGCGATCGCGCCTGCCAGAGTCAGGGGCAACAGCAGCGATAATCCTTTGAATATGCGGGAATTGAGCAGTTTAGCGGAGGGCATCATAAGCTTGGAGCCTCAATATTTGTGAAATTACTGAAGGGCATTATATCCAGTTAGATATTTTATCTTAACGGCCAGAAAGATTCCCGTGAGGTCGATCGATTGACCCGATAGTCTCAACCAATTATCCTAGCAAGACAACAGCGAATTTAATTGGCTATTTTGCTGAGTGGCTGCAACTCTCTTACCCAGAAACCGGCAAGATACTCGTTCCACAGTCAATTAATCTGCTTGGGCAGCCAGCCCTCCTCTGTGTAGAGGCTAAGTATACTGCACCCTAATACAAACATTTATTTAACTTTTTGGTACTTTGATAATTAGCGGCAATTGCAAGCCTGCAACTTCTGTACCTGCGAACAACGGTTGAAATTTAGCTACTTCTTCCGGACCAGCTTGTTGCAAAGCGCTCAAAAGTTTAGCACTTTGTCCGAGCAAGTCTTCAACAGCAATTCCAGCATAACTAGGCTGATAATAACTGAGCCGATTTATTCCTTCTCCCAGCAATATGACTGCACCGCGCCAGTTTTGATTTCCTAAGTGATAAAGCGCGACCGCAATTTGCAATATTCCCTGATAAAACCTTTTTTCCGGCTCGCAGGCTTCCATCCACAAAGCCTCTAAAGTATCGTGACAAGCGTAAAATTCTTGGCTGTTAAACTGTTCAATACCTTGCCAAAACTCGATCGGGATTTCCTCTGTCATTCGATTGGAGATTGGGGATTTTCGATAGCGGATATATGTTTGAGTAGGCGGCGATCGATTGTTTTTTAATAGCTAAGTCTTAAAAATAGGAAAATTTCCGAATTATTTTCAAAACTACTGCCATTTCACGACCGCCTACTTAACCGATTACATAGTATCTCTGACAGCTTGAATCTGATCCATTCCTATTTCCTGATTAGTTCCAGCGAAATCGTTATCTGGCGTCAGGAATAACATACAGTGACACTCTTTGCGCTCGCGCATGGGAATGCAGGGACAGTTCCAGTAGGCGGCTTTTACTTCGGCTTCTTTATCTTCGTAATGGCGACAAGGGCATAAGGGAGCGCCTAGTTCATCCTTGTGTTTTGCTAGTCCTTCTATCACGACAGCAGTGACGGAAGGTTCAGAACAAAAGAAAGTTCCCGTGCGCTTGGCATAGGTTTCGGAGAAATTCTTCATCGCCTCCAAAGTTTTTTCGTTGGAGAGTTTAGATTTTTCTGTTGTGTTCATAGTTTAGGATCGGAGTTGAGGATGCTACGAGCTTTTGACAATTGTAGCGCAGAATGTGATTTTAAACACTTGTATATTTCTGTTTACTTACAAGGAGAAAAACCTTGACAAAGATTGAGTTTTAGGTTGTTGGTTTTTTAGTGGTTTTTCTCTATCCCGGAGGGTGCGCGAAACTGGCTGCAGACCAGGTTTTTGGAGCAGCCAAAAGATTTGGGCGATCGATCGCCCTCAACTATCATCCCCCAAAGGGGATTAAAATCGGATAAGATAGCACGGCGCTCTTTCTGTGACGGCTATAGGCATGGCATCTGATGGCAACTTCCCCGAACCGCACCCACAGCAAAAAATCTCCTCCTTCTGGGCTGATTTGGCCGGATAACACCGAGTTAGTCGGATTAGTGTTAGAGTTGACCCCCCGCGCTGCTAGCTATCTGTACGCGCAGTATGCTATAGGTTTGCACGCTTGGTTTTTAGGTCAAGTACAGCAAACTGACCCGAATTTATCGAAACTTTTGCACGATGAACAGTCAGAAAAAGCCTTTACTATTTCGGGATTGGAAGGTGATTTGCTCCCCGGTGGCAAAGAATTTCAGCTTTTGGGCGATCGAATTTATCGCTGGTACGTAACAGGACTTTCCAAGCCAGTAGTGCAGTGGCTGAGTCAGTGGCTACAAAATTTGCCTCAAGAGATAGATTTGCGAAATGCTCCGCTGCTAATTCGCTCTTGGGATATTGTTTCTACACCCACCACTTACGAGCAATTATTAACAGCAGAAACTCCATTTTCGCCAACCATCAAACTTAGTTTCGTGACTCCTACAAGCTTTCGTAGCAAAGGCTATCACTTCCCTTTGCCAGTTCCCGAAAATGTTTTTCACAGCTATTTGCGTCGCTGGAATAACTTTTCTGGGGTAAATTTTGACCAAGCAGAATTTTTGAGTTGGATTGAGGAAAATGCAATTATTAGCCGCCACAAATTGGAGTCGCAAAAGGTAGCAGCGGGCAAAAAAGGCATGGTAACGGGATTCACTGGGGCTGTGGAATTTGGGCTAGGGCGATCGGCTCACAATCGCCCTGATTTTGTACAATTATTTTATGCTTTGGGGCGGTTAGCGCCTTATTGCGGCACGGGCCACAAAACAACTTTTGGATTGGGACAAACGCGAGCACAATGGTTGACAGAAGCGCTACCTGAAGTGTCAATACAAAGCGTCTTGGGGGCACGAATAGAGGAATTGACCAAGAAGTTTATGGCACTGAGAAAGCGTAAAGGTGGAAGTCGCGCTGCTGAGATTGCGGAAACTTGGGCGACGATTTTGGCGCGCCGGGAATTGGGGGAATCTTTGTTTGATATTGCTGCTGATTTAGAAATGCCTTATGAAACTGTGAAAACTTACGTGAAGTTGGCAAGAAGGGCTTTGAAAGTGGAGGAGTAGAGGGTAGAGGGCATTGGGCATTGGGCATTGGGCATTGGGCATTGGGCATTGGGAATGACTGTTGAATGATGAGTGATGACTACTGACTACTGACTAATGACTAATGACTGCTGACTAAGGACTCTTAGTAAATAGATATATGTCGTCTCGCTGATATTTTAGTTGAAATTGAGGGGTGTTTTTTAGTTTAGTTATGAGGTTTTCCACAAAAGCTTTATCGCTCATCCAGCCAGGGTAGCGCAAATTCAGCAATACATAATCAAATTCTGCGAGATTTGCCGGCGGTGCGTTAGCCAGAGTTAATTTGACTACAGGGCGGTGCGCTAAGTGCGGAGCAATCTGAGCAGTTGTTAAAACACTGCCTTTGGTTTCAACAAGAGAAATTGCTTCTCTCGTAGCTGGCAAAGTGTCGAGCCCATTTAAATAAATACTCCAAAAATAGCCGTATTTCGCTAAAGCTAAGAAAGCAATCAACGACCAAATTACAATGACTCTAGGCAATGGATAATTAGCAAGTGGCAATCTATCAAATATTGTTTTTCCCTTTTGCTGATTGCTAGCTGCTAAACTGGAAATTACGCCAACCAAAAAAAACGGCAATATCGGCACAGAATATTGATGAATTAAATCGCGCTGAGCGGGGATATCGGAAAGAATATTCATCGCCAACATCGGCACAGCACTAATTAAAGATGACAGATGACGCGGGGACAACCACCAAATTACAGGTAATACCAATAACGCTAAATATCCAAAAGTATCTAAAGAAAACAAACGCCCTAAAACTAGATTGGGCTTGACTATTAAATTAATAGCAATTTCCAAAACCGAGTTTCCCAAATATTGATATCGCCCGATTCCCGCGTGTTCTCTTCCCTGATTAAAATACGGTATAACTGCCTGAGTAACTACCAGAAACCAACCCGCCCCTAGAAAGAGAGCTATGAGCCCACAATTGCGTTTTTTGTCAAAACAAAACAGCCAAAAACCCATCGCAGCCACAGTTAAAGATAGCACGGCTTTGCAGCTCAAAACTAATACAATAGCAGCACAAAACCACAAGGTTTTATTCAGCCTCGCGGCTAAGATTGCTCCTAGCAGTGCTGGTAAAGCAATGACTTCTGGGTGGAAGTCGAAGAGGTTGACATTAAATACTGCGGGATAAAGCAGATATACGGCTGAAATTGCAATTGCTTTCCCTTCGTTTAATCCCGCTTGACGTGCCAAACTCCAACTCGGCCAAGCGCCTAAAGCTAGGGAAACAGCTTGCACTAAAAAAAGCCAGTGAACATCTGGATATATTTTGTACAGTAAAGCTAGTGGATAGAAAATAAAAGCGGCGTGATCCCCCCAAATATTTATTGCCATTAAAGAGGAAAATGGCGTTTGATTTTGGGCTATTAAATAAATTGCTTGGTCAAAAATTGCTAAGTCGAATGCAGTTGACTGAAACAAAGCGTGCCGCGCGCTGCTGGCGGTAAATAAGACTATCGTCGTCACGACAATCATTAAAAATACTGGGTGAGATTTTAGGGATTTTAAAGTTAGCATTTTATTGGTTTAATCAGCCCTTCGTTTAAATAGCAGGACTTCGTTTTTTTGATAATTTAATTTAAAATCGGGAGAAGTTTTAAGTTTATTTGCTAAAGTAGCACCAAGTTTTTCAGTATCAGGCCAGGGATGGCGCAGGTTTAATAATATGTATTGAAATTCAGCTAAATTTGTTTGGGGCGAAATTTGTGACAGCAATTTTACTATTGGGCGGTGGGCGAAGTGAGGGGCAAGTCTATTATCGGTTAAAATGCTGCTTTGGGATTGAACTTGTGTGGCTGCTTCGCGTGTAGCTTGCCAGGTATCTAGTCTATTTAGGTACAGATAAAAATCTTTATATTCGCCCACACCTAGGAAAATTAGTAATGACCAAATTATCATGATTCTCGGCAATTGAATTCCCCGCCAAAGTTGAGAAATTCGGAAGTTTTTAATTGGTGGCAGATTGACCCATGTTAAAAAATGTTGCTTATTTGCTTTATCCTCTTCCTGGTTGCCTTTTATTTCTTCCCTATTCCTTGTTTCTTCCTTCGCGATTACTGCTAAAAATAAAAATGGAATTATAGGCACTGAATACTGATAGGCCAAGCTGCGTTGAAATGACAAGTCAGAGAGGATATTGATCAGCAGGGTAGGGATGGCAGGAATTAGCGCTGTTAAATATTGTAGGCGTAGTTTCCCTGAAAATGGCAATAGCAGCCAAATCACAGGTAAGGTGAGGAGAAATAAATATTTGAATGTATCGAAGGAAAGGATTTTTCCTAATACTAACTGTGGTTTTAATATGAGATTGATGATAATTTCTAGTACAGATTTCCCTAAATAGCCGTAGCGCCCGACTCCAGCGACTTCGCTGCCGCTAAAGAAGGGGATGATTTTCTGGGTAGCTATCAAAAACCAAGCTGCACCTAGCAAAAGTGCGATCGCCCCGTACCGTTGCTTTTTTTCGCAAAAAAACAGCCAGAAGCCAATAGCAACAACGGTTAGGGACAAAACCGCTTTGCAACTGAGAACTAACAGAATCGCGGTACAAAACCACACAATTTTATTTAAACGCGCCGCCAAAATTGCTGCCAAAAGTGCGGGTAAAGCGATTACTTCCGGGTGAAAATCAAATAAATTGATGTTAAATACCACCGGATAGAGCAAATAAATCAATGCGATCGCACGGGATTGTTCTTGATTTAAACCTGCGAAACGCGCTAAACTCCAGCTAGGCCAAGCGCCTAGGGATAATGCAACTGCTTGTACCAACAGCAGCCAATGCACATCTGGGTAAATTTTGTACAGCAAAGCTAGCGGATAATAGATTACCGCTGCGTGATCGCCCAAAATATGAATCCCCATTAAAGAAGAAAAAGGCGTTTGGTTTTGGCTGATTAAGTAAATTGCTTGGTCAAAAATTCCCAAATCGAAAGCAGTTGATTGGAATAAAGCGTGGCGTAAACTGCTACACAAAAAGAAAATTGCCGCAGCAGTCGCGATCGCCCAAACCAAACTCGACGGTAGCTGCGATCGACCTTCGTCTCTATTTTCGGCGATCGAGACACTGATGTCCTCACGGTCATCAGCAACATTTTCCCTATTCTGCATGAAATCTGGCACTAGGTGGTCAATCGATTTTAGATTTTAGATTTTAGATTTTAGATTGAAGCATTGACCCCACGGATAAATTCGGGGGCTCCTTTATCGGATACAGGTTTTTTATTTCTGGGTCCTGAGTCTGCTTTCGGAATGAGTCCGGGGGCTTGTATCCTGGATGCTTTCGGTCACTCAAAATATGATTCCATCGAATGTGCTTTCCACGCAATAGTTAACCACTAATTTTTATCCCCGCAATCGTAATATTAGAATAATCCACAAAACATTAAAAAATTGTGAAAGCAATAACTCTTCTCGGTTCCACAGGCTCGATCGGCACTCAGACTCTGGATATTGTAGCTCAATACCCCGATCAATTTCGGATTGTCGGGTTAACCGCCGGACGAAATGTAACCTTGCTGGCCCAGCAAATTCGCCAGTTTAGACCGGAAATTGTCGCGGTTTGCGACGAAGATAAATTACAGGAATTGAAGGATGCGATCGCAGATCTCGACCCTCAACCTATTTTACTTGCGGGCGAGTCAGGCGTTGTCGAAGTTGCCCAATACGGCGACGCTCAAGCCGTCGTCACCGGCATAGTTGGCTGTGCCGGTTTGCTGCCAACAATTGCGGCTATCAAAGCAGGCAAAGATATCGCCTTAGCCAATAAAGAAACATTAATCGCAGGGGGCCCCGTTGTCAACCCCTTAATCGAAAAATACGGCGTTAAAATATTACCTGCTGACTCGGAACATTCGGCAATTTTTCAGTGCCTCCAAGGTGTTATGGTTGGCGGGCTGCGACGAATTATTCTCACTGCTTCGGGCGGTTCTTTTCGAGATTTGCCGATCGACAAATTAGCAGAAGTAACAGTAGCCGATGCTTTGAAACATCCGAATTGGTCGATGGGGCAGAAAATCACGATCGATTCTGCTACTTTGATGAATAAAGGATTAGAAGTAATTGAGGCTCATTACTTGTTCGGGATGGATTATGACGACATTGATATTGTCATCCATCCTCAGAGCATAATTCACTCGTTAATTGAGCTGCAAGATACCTCGGTTTTGGCGCAATTGGGGTGGCCAGATATGCGTTTGCCGCTGCTTTACGCTTTGTCTTGGCCGGAACGAATTCATACAGATTGGGAACGGCTGGATTTGGTAAAAGCTGGGGATTTAACTTTCCGAGAACCCGACCACGAAAAGTATCCTTGTATGCAGTTGGCTTATGCGGCGGGACGTGCGGGCGGTTCGATGCCTGCGGTGCTGAATGCGGCAAATGAACAGGCGGTAGCGCTATTTTTGCAGGAGAAGATTCAGTTTTTGGATATTCCGAAGTTGATTGAGAAGGTGTGCGACAAACATCAAGCCGATAACTGTGAAAGTCCTGGCTTAGAGGATATTTTGGCGGCGGATAGGTGGGCGCGGCAGGAAGTTTTGGCAGATAGTATGGAATTGGGCGATCGTATTCTTTCGGTTCGCTAATTGTATCAGCCGACTTGCACTTACCCACAAGCTCGCCGGGAATTAATTCCCCGTCTCATAGCTAAAGTCGGTTGAAATTGAGATATTGCACCATTTTCAATAAGGCTTTTATGAACGGGCAAGATGACCGTTCCACAAAGAATGAATTTCTTGTGGAACAAGCATCTTGCCTGCTGCTGACAATGCTACAACATCTCAGTTGAAACCGACTGCCCAACCTTGATAAATATCTAGTCCTCTTTCAGAGGACTGTCTTCTATGAGACAGGGGTTTTTAACCCCTGGCGGACTATACCAAAAAGTGCAAGATATCAGCTAAAGCCAAATCAAAGTTTTGCCATCTCATTCTTCAATCCCTTGATAAAATAGAGCTATGAGTCCCATTCCTAGAAGCAACCGATGCAAACTGAAACTAAATCAACAGTATTTGAACTGAATCAATTAATTGTCCCCCCCGGCAATAAAGTGCAGTTACAAAACGTTAGCTGGGAAATGTACTCGTCTATCCTAGACGAGTTAGGAGAAGGTTACGCCATTCGACTTACTTATTACAAAGAAACATTGGAAATCAGAATGCCACTACCCAAACATGAAAAAGCTAAGTCATTGATTGGCGACTTCGTTAAGTTAATGCTGGAAGAACTTAATATTGATTGTGAAGTTTTAGGTTCCACTACTTTCAAAAGCCAAGATATGCAGAGCGGTGTAGAACCTGACGATTGTTTCTACATTCAGAACCAAGCTGCTGTCAGAGGCAAGGATCGAATAGATTTAACAGTAGACCCGCCTCCGGATTTAGCGATCGAGATTGACAACTCCTCACAAACCGCTTTAAACAGCTATCAAGCTTTGAAAGTGCCGGAACTTTGGAGATATGACGGGCGAACCCTTAAAATTTATCTGCTTCAAGAGGGAAAATATACTGAGTCCGATACCAGCCAAAATTTCCCCGAATTTCCCATTATTAATGTAATTCCCGAATATGTCGATCGCGCCAACACCCAAGGCAGAAGCCCGACAATCAGAGCATTTCGAGCTTGGGCTAAAGAACAACTACAAATCAAAGACTCCGTTGAGAGCGGGTTTTACTAACTCCCCACTTTCGCAGCCAAATCAGCCGCACTCATCTTTTCGTACATTTCAAAAGGTTGGTGAATCCAAGGATTGTCAGCCAAATAATCTACATAATAATCCGGCTTGGCAACAGAACAAGCCTTGTACCAAAGCACAGCAGTCCGAATTTCCTGAATATCTTCCCCGTAGCGGTTCTTCAGCCAAGCGATACCTTGGTGCAAACTAATTCCCGAATCCACCAAATCGTCAACCAGGAGAATGCGGCTGCCCAAATTATCGCCCACCATTGTCAAATCGCGGGCAAACTCGATCGCACCCCGGACATTTCCCTCGGCCCCACCATAGGACGAGGCAGCTAAAATGGCCAGAGGTTTGCCGAAAATCCGCGACAGAGTATCCCCAACCCGCAGCCCTCCCCTCGCCAGACAGACAATTCGATCGAATTTCCATTGAGATTCCTCAATTTTTACAGCCAAATCCTCAATTTTCCGATGGTACTCAGGCCAAGAAACGTAAAGGTCGCTCATCAAAAAAATGGGTCTGAAACCCCGTCCTTATAGGACGGCTTTACATGAATTTTTGTTAATATATACCATTTCACACAAGACGTGCTAGTATGTGAAATAGCGTACTTAAGGTCAGCATGACATTAAAAGCCTTCAGCTATCGATTCTACCCAACGCCGGAACAAGAAAGTTTGTTGCGACGTACTTTGGGTTGTGTTCGTTTGGTCTACAACCGTGCTTTAGCCACAAGAACGGAAGCTTGGTACGCAGAACACAAACGGGTAGGCTATGCTGAGACTTCTTCCATGTTAACCGAATGGAAGAAAACTGAAGAACTAGATTTTCTGAACAAAGTGAGCTGCGTGCCACTGCAGCAATGCTTGAGACATTTACAAACGGCTTATACCAACTTTTTTGATGGGCGGGCACAATATCCTAACTTCAAAAAGAAACGCAACGGTGGTAGTGCAGAATTTACCAAGTCAGCATTCAAGTTCAGAGATGGACAAGTCTACCTAGCAAAAAGCACACAAGCTTTACCAATTCGCTGGAGCCGGACACTACCTGATGGTGCAACACCATCAAGCTTAAGCGTAAAGCTGGCACCATCAGGTAGGTGGTCAGTTTCTCTGCTGGTAGAGGTTGAAATTGAAGCATTACCCAGAACAGATAATCAAGTCGGTATCGACCTGGGAGTTAAAAGCTGGCTCACTCTAAGCACTGGCGAAAAGATTGCCAATCCCAAAGGACTCAAGGCAAAGTATCGCAATCTTAGAAAAGCGCAAAAATCTTTAAGTCGCAAACAAAAAGGGTCAAACAACCGTCATAAAGCACGACTCAAAGTAGCGAAAGTGCATCAAGAAATTACTGATGCAAGGAAAGATAATCTTCACAAGTTAACAACGCGGTTGGTGCGCGAAAACCAAACCATCGCCGTAGAAGACTTAGCTGTGAAGAATATGGTTAAAAACCGGAAACTAGCCGCTTCTATAAGTGATGCAAGTTGGGGGGAATTAGTCAGACAACTAGAATACAAGTGCGATTGGTACGGTCGTACTTTAATTAAGATTAACCGATGGTTTCCGAGTTCAAAACGGTGTGGTAATTGCGGACACACCGTTAACAAGATGCCGTTGAATATCCGGGAATGGGATTGTCCTAATTGCCACACTCACCATGACCGAGATATTAATGCGGCAAAAAATATTTTGGCGGCAGGGCTTGCCGTGTCAGTCTGTGGAGCGACTGTAAGACCTGAACAGAGTAAATCTGTTAAGGCTGGTGCGAAACCCCGTAAGGGACAGAAGCAGAAACCTGAATCGTGAGGTTTGGGAATCCCCGTGCGTTTACGCCTGGGTGGATGTCAATCCTAATATTATTGAAATATCAAAGGTATTATTAATTATTTTGGGGAAAATGACATGGATGCAGATGAACTTCTCAGACGGTATACAGCCGGAGAACGGGTTTTTCACAAAGTAGACCTGAGCGGTGTCCATATGTCAAGGACAAATTTGCGCGATATTGACCTGAGTCACGCTAATTTAAAAGGTGCAAATTCGATCGGTCTCACCCTCTACAGAGCTAATCTGTATCAAGCAGATATCAGTCAAGCCAACCTCTCCCAAGGCAACCTCATGTCCGCTAATTTTGGCGAATGCGAGGCGGTGGGAGCGAACTTGAGCGGAGCCATCTTGCGGAGTGTCGTCTTCAGCGGGGCCGATTTAACGGGGGCGAGTCTCAGGGGTGCAGACATGAGAGATGCAAACCTTCAGGGGGCAATTTTAATTCAAGTTTATGCAGTTAACGCTAACTTGCAAGGTGCAAACTTGACAGAAGTAAAGCTTTGCGGAATCAACCTGAGCAAAGCAAATTTAACGGATGCGAACTTAACACAAGCTGACCTCAGCCGTGCTAACCTAACTCAAGCAAATCTGAGTTGGGCTAATTTGACGGAAGCAAATCTGGAAAAAGCTGATTTGAAGGGAGCCGATTTGAGCGGAGCTAACTTGAGCTGTGCAAATCTCCATCAAGCAGATTTGAGCGGAGTTTCCCTTAAGGGAGCAAATCTCCGGGGAGCAAACTTGCATCAAGCTTCTTTGCGCGGGACAAATTTGAATGAAGCGAATCTGAGAGAGGCCATGATGCCTGACGGCACAATCTGTGACTAAATAAGCTGAGAAAATAGAAGTTAAAACCGCAGGGTGCCTGTGGCGGCACCCTACATTTAGGCTAATGCCTGATTTTTTTAAGGGGATTTAATTCTGCCTTCAAGTGACAGTGCATTTAAAGAGTAGTGGCAAAAAAATTAGAACCGAGTTTAATCTACAACCTTCAGCCAGCCCCGGCGAACTGCGTGGAGCAAGCGGTTGATGGCTGTTTGATCTTCTTCGGTAAGACAGTCATTTAACAGCGCTGTCTTGAGCTGTTGTCGGTGAGTAGGAGTCAGCAGACCGGAGTGATATACCTGAAAGACTAGCTCTGCAATAGTAAATTGAGGTAACAGCGTTTGGGTTTTCATCATGTGTTTTTTCTTTGAACTCACTTTTGACAGTATTAACTAATTTTTCCAAAATTTATGTGATTCAACTACGGGAGTAAATGTGATCGATTGGCTCTTGATGAGTGATTTGTGTCAGCAGAACTTGGGGACCTGATATTTCCTCGATCGCCCTGCTACTTGAAACATAAACCCTGTCCCGATTCCTTGCTTCTGGCAACCCCCACGTCTCTACTTTTGGTTAAGAAACGGTGACAAATACATTAATATTTATCTATTAAGAGATTACTAATGACTGCTAGCGAAATCGCTCTGCTTAATTCAAGGTAAAACTTTTAGCCTGTTTATAAGCCCGCTTTTACCTACATTTACCTAGTTTCTTGCTGTGGTCTTTGTTCCGTGGATATACTTAATAACCCGCCCAAAGACAGATACAATTTTCCGATAAAAGCGGGCATCCGCCCCAAATTTTAACCTTTAGTTCAAGCTCCCAGATTCATATGTGAAGTCAATCTAAAATCTAAAATCTAAAATCTAAAATCTAAAATCTAAAATCTAAAATCTAAAATCTAAAATCTAAAATCTAAAATCGACTAACTGCTTAAAATCAAAAATCCCGGCTTCTTCAAGAAACCGGGTCGAGCTTTTCGAGCGCAGTACAATTTTTTTTTGAGAGGGTTAATGGAGCGACCTACTCACTTCAATCTTATTGTTGGCAAAGCTTGACAGGAGAGAAAGTAGAAATACTCATCTCAACTTTTTGTGTGAGGAGACTAATCGGAAATCCTGACCCATCCGCGGCGGATGGCGTGCAGCAGGCGGTTGACTGCATCTCTGGCGTCTTCGCTGAGAGCGCTTTGGCAGAGTTCGCGCAATCCGTGGCTTTGAGTGCGAGTCAGATTGCCTGAATTGGTGACTTGATAGAACAGTTCAGCGATCGCCCGATCAGATTTTAAAGTCAGAGCTTGCATGAAATCTCGTTGAACTCGACTATTATAATATCGAGCATTTGACAAAAGAGTAGGGTGATTGCAGTCGGGTAAGCTGTGTGATCGTTCTTGGCTCGATTTGTGACCGAAGTCTGCCAGTATACGTGATTTAAATCACAGCCAACCCAAGACCTCGATCGCATAAGCTATGATTGGGGTGGTAGCCTCAAGGTTTGACAAAACCTCGACAAGCCCTGAACGCAAGAAGACCTTTAGCGCCTCGCGCCGCCCAGCAGGAGTAAGTCAGCTCAACATCGCAGGCTCTGGACTTGGATAGCTGTGAAACTTTGGCTTTTAGACACTTGCAGCTTGCAGCTCAGGGCATAAAGTTGCGATCGGCGAGCCACGGCCTGAGATACAATAATTATAAATACTTCTATCCCATCTATAGACAGGGAGGTAAAAAAATGATAATGATTAGCTACTTTTCGATTGCCTTAATCGTTTTTCTTGTTTGGTTCAAAAGTTTTTGGAATGATACTGCGACATCTAAAAAAGACGTGATATCTTGGATAGCCTTAATAATCGGCCCTCTGGTTTGGCCTGTTGTTCTGCCCCTATCCCTTTTGCAAATTACCAGCAAAAAGTCTGTCGTACAAACAGCTCGATGCGAGCAAGAATTATAATAAATTGTGGAAGTAACTGGATTCAACACACTCGCTTATCTCTTCCTAAATTATTCTGCCTGCATCGCTCTTGGCAGCGAGTAATTTATCTGGTTTCATGGTAAAAAAAATGCAGCGAGAAGGTAGAATCCACTAAAAATTCTGAATCCTAAAACAGTATTTTTTTACCGCTATCAAATTCTGCCTTCTGCTTTTTTACCTCGCCCAAAAACGGCTACAAGTTTCCGACAGGAGTCGGCTGCTGCCCTAAAAATGAGGCTTTTCTTCAAGCTCTCCGATTCCTCTGTGGAATAAATCTCAAATCTCAAATCGTTCAACTGAGCGAGATTGACTCACCGCTCGCCGAAGGTCTCACGCCGAAGTAAGCTGTTGTGCATTTAAAACGCATAGTGGTATAATATAACATAATGATATTCAGACAAAGTGAATGCCTGCTAA
>NZ_JAUBPI010000111.1:0-17754 GCF_036700645.1 Microcoleus sp. S36b_A4
GACCTTGACGGAGTTTGTAGGGGTGTTTTGACAGCGCCTTCAAGAATTACCTTTTGGTAGTTTCTTTAGAATCCCTGCTGCTTCAGCGCAGGGAGTGTCAAATTTATAGACTTTGCTGTGCGGGACGGCTCGGAGTCCCAAAAAACGCTTTTTACTTTCTGCCCAGATGCTCCGAGTACGATCGAACTTTTGATTGAAAGTTGCGAAAGCTGAAGGCAACCGGTGAAAATCCATAAAGCACTGGTAGAAATATGTCTTGCTTTCCTTAAATCAAGGGGCATAAGATGATAAAATTTTATGGGATGCTGTGCCATACCTGCCGGGTCTGTCAGCCGATCGACCTCAAACCAAAATGTCAAGGTAAAATTGGCAATTGCTGAGAACAAAGCCCAAGAAAAGTTGAGAGGAAATTAATGAAAAAAGTAGTTGAAGTATTAGCAAATCGGGAACAACTGATAGATCGATCGCTGGAGATTGTGCTGTCGAAAATCTCAGAAGCCATAGCAGAACGCGGACTTTGTACGATCGCCGCAGCGGGCGGAAGCACACCGGAACCCCTCTACAGAGCGATCGCAGCCCAAGACCTGGCTTGGGACAAAATTCACGTTTTCTGGGGCGACGAACGCTATGTTCCCCCAGAACACCCAGACAGCAATCAAAAAATGGCGCGGCTCGCATGGCTCGATCGAGTGAATATCCCCGCCAGCAACATTCACCCCATGCCCACAAGCGCCGGCGACCCCGCAGCCGACGCTGCCGCGCACCAAACCGAATTGCAGCAGTTCTTCAAAGTATCAGAGGGCGAGTTTCCTGCCTTCGACATCATTTTATTGGGTATAGGAGACGACGCCCACACAGCCTCTCTATTTCCCGGCACAGCAGCCTTGAAAGTCCGCGATGCCCTAGTAACTGTCGGTAACAAAGACGGTCAACCCCGCATTACCTTTACAGTCCCCTTAATCAACCGGGCCCGGTGCGTCATATTCATGGTCGCAGGAGCCAGCAAACAACCCGCCCTAGCTCAAATTTTTGCCCCCGCAGCCGACGAAATGACCTATCCAGCCAGACTCGTTGAACCAGAAGGCGAACTTTGGTGGCTGCTCGATGCGGCGGCTGGCGAAGCAGTAAAATAGCCGACAGAGCGGCAAGCGTGCCAACACAGTCAGCATTATCACTAACTCAATCTTGCCCATCACAGCTAACGTCACGGCGTCAGCTCAGTTGCTAGTATTAGAAGCAATATAAGAATTGTGGCGGTTAAAGTTAAAATTTGACCATATACACGAGTATTTTTGTCAGGAACCTCAGCCTAAAGGCATGAGGCTTGGAAGAGAAATCTAACAAGCCATTCTGACCAGCCTAAGTCTTAACTGACTACGTTTTGTGAGTCACGACACCCTGGGATACGAAGCTAGTCCCTTGCTCTGTCGCTAGTGGTTAAACAGTTCTAAGGTCACTGGAACAGTGCTGCTAGCCTAACAAGCTCCCTAAACATTGGCGAAGCTAACTTTACCCCAGAAATGGGAGATTGAGGACAACCATATCCTCACGGGGGGGCAACCATACCCCTACCCCGCAAGGGGATTCAATTCAATGTAAAGCCGTCCTGTAAGGACGGGGTTTCAGACCCAACGACTTTTGATGAGGCTGATTTAAAAATCTGGCCGATAGCAAGGAGAAATCGATGATTGTCTGTCCCAATTGCAATCACCAGAACCCCGACGGGGCCAGCCAGTGTGAGGCTTGCTACACGCCTTTACCTGTTACCGCAAGTTGCTCGAACTGCGGTGCAGCAGTTCAGACAGATGCAGCATTTTGCGGTCAGTGTGGCTTTAATTTGCGTCCGGGTTCCATAGTTCCAGAAGTTGAGGTGACAGTACCGTCCCCCTCGCCTGTAGGCCCGACAGTGGTATCATCACCGGCGCCGGATTTAGTGCCACCCGATCCCCTGATGCAAATGGAACCTCTAGTTACCCTGAATAAGGGGCTTAACTTGGAAAAAACTCCTGCCAGCATTCCGACGATTCCAGATCCCCCGCCTTTGCCCTCGGTTCCTGTTACAACTGAATCGGTGGCAACACCAGTAACTATCTCTCCTCCGGTTCCGGGCTTACAGCCAGCAGGTGTAGCTAAAACTCAACTGCAACAGCAGTCGGCGCGCCTGCTACACGTTCAGACAAATACCCCGATGGAATTGCCTCACAGTCTGGCTGTGGTTCACATAGGCAAGCCAAATGATTTAGTGCCACCGGATATTGATGTTTCGGGATTTGCTAATTCTGAGATAGTTTCTCGGGTACACGCAAATCTCCGGGTGGAGGGAGATGCTTGCTACCTAGAAGATGTAGGCAGTTCCAACGGCACTTACGTCAACAATACTCCGCTACCCAAGGGAAACCGCCACCGGTTGCGACCGGGAGACCGCATCTCTCTGGGCAAAGGAGACCTGGTTACGTTTTTATTTCAAATCTCTTAGAGCGAGTTTGGATTGGGCGATCGAAAGTCTAAAATCTAAAATCGCATCTTGAGGCGCTCTACCAAAACTCAATGCAGCCAATGTGATTAAGCTGACCTTGCTACATCCACTCCAGTCTATACCCGTCCGCAGTTGGATCTTTGAAGACGAGCAGGTCGTCCGGATCGGGCGTTCGACCGAAAACCACGTCGTTCTTTTTAGCGCTGTGGTTTCTCGTCGCCACATCGAATTGCGGCGCAGCGGCATAACTTGGGAACTGATCAATTTAGGTACCAACGGCACTTACCTCGATGGTAAGCCGATCGCTAAGGTTCCCATTGTGGACGGTCTGATCGTTCACTTGGCTCGCTCTGGGCCGAAAATTCAAATCAACGTAGGCCCGAATCAGTCCTCAGTCCAGTTAGGACAAATTAGCGTCAAGCCTAGGGAGGCTAAGGAAATTCACGCTCCCTCGGGCGGCGTGCACATTAGCACGATTCCTGTTTCCGAACACAAAGAAGTTGGCAATTCCAGGGAAGAGGAGGAGTTAACCCAGGCAGATAATAATCGCCATTATTCGGAAGAAGAATATTAAATCGGCTTCTTTGGACGATCGACATTTTTCAAAGGCGGCACTCAGGAGTTTATTTATGAGTACATCACCACAGATTGTTAGGCGCAGCGAACTGCAGGGCCGCCGCACCATCGACCGCAGAACGGCGGAAGAGGTCGGCAGGGTAGATCGGGTTTGGCTCGATGCTCACTCCCAGCGGGCGATCGGCTTTACTTGCAAGTCGGGACTTTTGGGCAGCAAAAAAACTTGGTTCGCTTGGGCACAAGTTGATACGGTGGGGGAAAATGTTTTTGTCACCATTAACCCGGAACTGCCGGAATTGCATCAGCCGGAACAAGCTGTTTGTCCGATCGGGCTTGAGGTGCTCACGGACGCTGGAAATCAGGCAGGTACAGTGGTTGACTACCTATTTGATGCCCGGACGGGTTCAGTCACCCACTACCTATTTAAATCGAGCGGCTGGCGCGGTGTTTTAGACGACATTTACTTGTTACCTGTGGCAGCTATTTCGACCATTGGCAGCAAGCGGGCGATCGTCTCTGAAGCTGCTGTATCGGAACCAGTGCAGTACGCGGAGGGACTGCACAAAAAAGTCGGTCTGGTAGCAGAGTTTTTACACGAAGATTTCGACAGAACTCTCAAAAATGTGGCCGGTGTGAAGCGGGGCGCTCAAAGTCTGGCGGAAAAATTCCAAGATAAAGCTCTCGAAGTCAGGGATGTAGCTCAAGAAAAAGTTGCAGAGTTGAAACGGCAAAGGCAAGAATCTGTCCAGCCAGAGCCGAAACCGGAGCCGCCTGACTCAGATTTAAGCTGAAGTTTGGCCTTCCCGCTCGTCGGGGGACTAATTGCCGATCGCATTTTGGGGCCGCGCGCGCGAGGAAGGTCGATCGGTATTTTCGCTATGAGAGATTGATGCGTTGTCGCTTAAAATTCCAGTGCTGCTCAAAGCATTGTATTTTAAAGGTATCGCATCAATAAGGAAAATGTTAGCAATTCAAAAAGACCTATGCTGTTTGATACAATCAACAAGTATTTTATCTAGAAACCCCAGGATTAATAATTGGTTAACTTCTTTCTTTATAAACAGAAAGTCGTTGAGCAGTGACCGTGGCCCGATCGAGAACACGAATCAGCGGTGCAACCAGCACGGGTCTGATTTAAATTCTCTGGTTCATCAGCGGGAAAAGGATTATTTAGCCGATCGAATTGAGCGGCTCACCCATCGGCAGAATCGCTCCCTCACAAACCACATTAATCAAGCGGTTAAAACCGCCGTCCATCACTGGGAAGTTCACCCGACTAATCACATCGTGTTTGCTTGTTACCGAGGACCGCAAAAATTTGCGCCTGCGCCAAAAGCTCACCCTCAAAAGTTGCTTCAAATGCCTCAAGCAGCCAAAAGTTCAACTTTTACGGCAGATAGAGGGAATAGGGGCGCACTGACGACGCCTTTAAAAAGCAAATTTTTTGCAGTTTTCTCCCAAAAAATCTCTCTGGAAGTATCCCCGTTTCAGTCTGGCGGTGGAGTGTCAAAACATCAGTGATTACCTTAACTCTTTTACATCCTATCCAGTCTGTCCCAGTTCAAAGTTGGTGTTTTGAATCAGAACCGGTGGTTCGGATCGGTCGATCAAACGACAATGATGTAATTATTTACAGCGCTGTAGTTTCCCGCCACCACGTAGAACTGTGGAATCACGCTAATGGCTGGGAAATTATTAATTTTGGTGCTAACGGCACTTATGTAGATGATAGACCGATCGCTCAGGTGTCTGTTGTGGACGGGATGACAATTCGCTTGGGCAATTCCGGCCCAAAAATCAGGATTCGGGTGGCCGCAGCGCATCAACCGGGCAAAATAATCAAGCCACCGCAGCGCGAACTCCGCCAAAAGGACGAAGTTTCAAAAGACAGGTCAACACCTTGGCCTGGGGGCGTGGGAATAATCGAAGACGATGAACATGGGGGGCTGACTCACATCGATCTTGACTGACCGGCAGCTATCTCTCCCTGCTGGCTAGTTCCAACAAAGCGACCGATGCCCAATTCGAGCGTATAACTAATATTTTGGTAAGTTGCCTGATTTGTGCCTAAATATCCCTATACATTAATTAACAGCTTCTCTAGTAGGATTTCACCCTTCTAAAGATAAGATTGGGGGGAGATCGATCGATATTAGCTCACTTTCGCTGTTTGCCCAGCGGCGGTAATCTAAGAGCAACTGGTGCATCAACCGCTGTTTAACGCTCAGCAGTACGCTCTTGAGCAAAGCATTACCCGTTGCTTCTAAAATGGGTTTGGGCGTCAGCCAAAACGGCGGCGGTAATTCTACTTGCACTTCCAAATCCGCTTTTCCTTTCAAGTATGCTACCCCGCTGCTTTGGTGTACACAAAGCTTTCCTTTGAGATTGAGAGCAAAGCGATCGTTTATATAACCCACGCCACGAATTTCGCAGGCCACGGACTCCAAATTGATTGTGCCATCCGACTCAGACCACACCCTCATGTCTACTGTGGGTTGAATGCTCAGCATCATAAATTGTAACGGTCGCATTTTCAGGCGGAAACAGTCATCGCTTAGCTGTTGTGTGCGACTTTGATCCACCAGGGCGTTCACCAGTCGTCTGGGCTGGCGTAGATAATGTTGAATGGGAACCCGTTCCTCTGGTACGGCGATCTCAACGGATTGGGAAGCATTAAAGCGGATATACATGAGAAAATATCAAAATATAGGATTCCTAAGCATATCTTAATAAACTATCACCTTTTTTAAGGTGACATAAGTCGCGCGCTAAGTCGCGAACCCAGCAATGTCATCCGAGAAATCACTGATAAAAGCTTTCGGGACATCGCTAATTTTTCATCATACTTCGTAGCTGATGAGAGTAAAGCAAACATTTGTAACCTAAAATTGCCTCTAAATGAAAATTTCTATCGCACATCTCGGCCCTGTTGGTACAAATGCAGAAACAGCGGCTCTAGCTTATGTCAATTGGTTGAGCCTGGAAACTAACTTGGAATGCACCCTGTGTCCTTATTCCACCATTTCCCAAGCGCTAGAGGCATCTGCCGTAGGGCAGGTTGACTATTCAGTTGTGCCCGTCGAAAATTCGATCGAAGGCAGCGTGACTGTAACCTTAGATACACTCTGGCGACTCGATCAACTCCGCATTCAACACGCCTTAGTTTTGCCAATTTCCCACGCCTTAGTGTCTAATGCCAAAAATTTTAACGAGATTCAAAAAGTTTACTCTCACCCGCAAGCGCTAGCTCAGTGTCAGGTATGGTTGGGGCAGTTTATTCCCTCAGCTCAATTAATTCCGGCGAATTCTACGACGGAAGCATTGCAATATCTGGAAGATAGAAATGTAGCAGCGATATCTTCGCCAAGAGCGGCTGAACTTTACAATTTGCCAGTGTTAGCTCAACCCATTAATGATTATCCCGATAATTACACTCGATTTTGGGTACTCAGCAGGAGTGGGAGAGAAATCGCCAACGTAGAACCAGGGGAGCGCTCATCCATTAAATCCATTACACAATCTGCTTCTAAGTTGATCCTCGATGCTTCACCGTCTAATTGCACCCATACCTCACTAGCTTTTAGCGTACCTGCCAATATGCCAGGAGCACTTGTAAAACCTTTGCAAGTATTTGCCAGTCGTGGTATTAATTTAAGCCGGATTGAATCTAGACCTACTAAACGATCGCTCGGAGAATATATTTTCTTTATGGACGTTGAGGCTAACGCCTGCCAAGCATTTGTTCGATCAGCACTGGAAGAATTAAAAAATCACACCGAAACTTTAAAAATCTTTGGTTGCTACAGCTTACTGTCAGTAGTATAATTTATTTTTATGTACTATACTTTTTAAGTAAAACTTAGGAGGCTGGCGAAATGAATGCTGATGAACTTCTCAAGCGATACGCAGCCGGAGAAAGAAATTTTCATGAAACCAACTTGAAAGAGGCTTCTTTGCGAGAAGCTTTCCTAATTCATATTAATCTAGCCTGCGCGAATCTCAAAGAAATAAATTTTGCTTTGGCCAACCTAGGGCAGGCAAACTTAATAGGTACTAACCTCAAGAATGCTTGCCTTGTGATGACAAAACTCAATGGGGCAAACCTGAGCCGAGCAGATCTAAGTTTCGCAAGATTAACAGGAGCTGACCTGATTGAGGCAACACTGAAAAACGCAAACTTGAGCGACACCAAAATGATCGGTGTTGATTTGAGCCGATCCTCATTGTACGCTGCCAATCTAATGGAAGCAAACCTCATAGATGCTTGCTTGGACAATACAAACCTCGAAAAAGCCAATCTAAGCGAGGCTAAACTGCGGGGAGCGAGTCTCAGAACAGCCAACTTGAGAGGCGCTTTTTTGTGTGAAAGTAACCTTGAGGGCGCAGATTTGAGAGGAGCTGACTTGAGGGGTGCTAATTTGAGCGGGGCATTTTTGTGTGGCGCTAATCTCGAAGGAGCTAAGCGAGATAAGAAAACAATTTTCAGTGGGACAATACATTTTTGCGTCAGACAAGTTTGAGTTCACGCAATATATAACCGGAGAGTCCGACAACTAAGGACTAAAAAATATACTATTGACTTGGCTGAAAGTGAAGTCTATTTGCTGCTGTACCTTAGCAAAATGAAGCTGCATCTTGAGGATCTCTTTCTTGGAATTGGCTTGAGCAATCTTACTTTCCAAAGCCAGCAAGTTGCGATTGAGAGTTTCTACTCGCACAGTTTGGTAGTCTAAGTCAATTTTTAGTTCTGCGGCCTGATCGACTTGAACCTGCTGGCGAACTACGGCGAGGCGGATTGAATTCTTATCCTGTGTCTGAAGAGCTAGCAAAGCTCGCTGCTGCCACTGGTTGGCTTGAGATTCAGCTTGATTGTACAGCCACTGAATCCGCAGTTGGGCGGAAATCGCACTGGCAACAGCCTGACGCAGTTCTTTGAGAGGTTCCTGAATTTCTAAGATTAATAGTTCCCAAAGATTCATCAGTTCGCTGGTAAATTCTTCCCGTTCTACAGAGGCTACCAGCGCTTCTAATAGCAACAAATTTGGTTGCATTTGCTGCGTAATTGTCTCAAATATTAACTGTGCTTCGGACATTTGCCGATCGTAATTTTTTTCTGAGACTGCACCGGATGAGTGCTTTAATATTTTTTCCGTGCTGTCTACCTCAGCTTCTGCATCTGAACTTGAAGCTACAAAGGCCTGTAACTTTTCGCGGGCGATCAAATTAAGCCTTTGTCGAAGCAAATCGCAGGCCGCCCGCTGCACTGGCCCTGTTTCGCTTTGACAAATCTTGATGACTATTTTTAAGCCAGCATCGCCGTAATTGAGTGCCTCTCTCAGGGCGGCAATTCGATGTTCGTTGACAGAACTAGACAGCCGATGTTTAACTCCTGCTAGTCCGCCAAGCACTACACCGCCCACAGGAGGTGGCAGTTGACCGCCTCTAACTGCATCGTATGGTTTCGGTTGGCCGTGATTTTCTAACACAAGCATTTACTGCTATAAGGAACCTATCCGAACCTGTTTGAAGTTAAGAATTGAACAGATACCAGTTCGCAAAAATAATGGAACTGTAAGCGCGCGATCCAAACCCTTAGTTCATCAGTAAATCAAAAATCAAAAATCGAAAATCGAAAATCGAATGATTTGTGTGTAATTCTTTCTGCAATGCAGGTCAAATAGATCGTACTTTTTCCTAGACCAATTGGCTACTTGAGTGTATCTTTCAGTACAGTCCTCGCTGCCAAGTGATTGCGAGTAGAAGTCAAAATTTCGGTTTCGCGTTCCAATCTCGCAGCAGTATCTTGCAATTCTAAAAGAGTTTGCTGTTCTGTCGCTGCGCCGTAAAGGTAGCTGGCTACCCAGTACGACAATTCTGTAGGCAAACTGGGAATGTCTTCGGGCAGGTCGATCGGCTGATCCATCAATTTGCTGGAGAGGCGAACTACATCTCTCAGCAGTTGTTCGACATCTTTTCCCAAAGGTCTGAGGTCTTGTTGTGGCGGTTCGTCTTCGATCCATTCTACTAGACCAACTAAATACGGTTTTTCCCGAACGGCGTCCAGGACTCGGAACCGCTGCTGGCCGAGAGTCATAATTTTCATGCGATCGTCGGGCAGGCGCTGGCAGTGAATCACTTCGGCGCAACAGCCAACGGCAGAGACTTTGTTTTGGTTGGGGTCCCACATGAGTACACCGAAACGCCGATCGCCCTCCAGAATCGTATTCATCATGATTCGATAGCGAAACTCGAAGATTTGCAGCGGGAGTGGCCTACCTGGAAATAGAACCACTTCCGGCAACGGAAATAAGGGGAGTTCGCGAACTGCTACAGAGGAAGAGGATGCCATTGTCGCTCAAAAGTGACGGTACTTGCGCTTATTTTTCTTACTTTAACTGATTAAAGGCAATTCCGGGGCAGGAGCGATCGGGCGATCGGGGGAAATGCGACGCGGGCGATCGAGACTTTCCGCTGATGCGTAGGATCAGAAACCGGGTTTTCCTCAAAAATCCTTGGTTGTTACCCAGGTTTTTGCTTGGTGTGGGTGAATTATCGCGCATACTCTTGAACCACAAAAACCGGATGACTCAACCCACGCTGATTCTGCTTTTTGATCCGAATTAGGCGATCGAGCAACGAATCAACTTGCTGAAGATAGGCATGAAGAATAGTAACTTGTCCCAGGTAATCTCGATCGTCTTTACAAACAATAATTCCTGCGTGGCGATCGCCACCACGGTGCAGCGCCACAAAATCATCGCGATTGAAGCTAATTACCGCCCGATTTTGTGCAGTCGCAAAGCGCAGAACCTCGTCATCAGGAATTCCTTGATTTGCTTGACCGGCATCATAAGAAGTTAAAACATCACTGTCAAGACTACGTAAATGCTCGACCATTGCGATCGGGAAATTTTCATTGGAATAAAGCCTCACCCTTTCAATCATCGGTTTGATGAGAAATAATAATACGATCGATTTCTTCGCGGTGGCGATCGTAATAACGCCAAGCATTCTCTAGATCGCGATCGTCCAAGACTGGATAATTCCGAAGTAACTCAGCCTCATCAGCCCCCTGTTGGTGAAGCGAAACGAGTGTCCAAACAGGAATGCGGGTGTTGCGAATCCGGGCATTTCCTCCACAGACTCCAGGCGTACTCTGAATCGCCCTAGCTGAAAGTTTTTCTTGGAACAACAAACTCTCTTCAGGTGTCAGCGATTCAATGACTTGAATTAAGGAGTCAACCAACTGAATGTTCATAGCTGGTAATTGAAGAAATATCGAATAGCCATCGCTCAAACCATCATAGCAAATTTCTCTAAAAAGAAAAGAATCTTATCAACCATTGCATTACCAGCAAGGCAGCTTACAACACCTCGATCGTATTCTCAACTTTAAAACTGGTTTCTGACTATCCTTGCATCCGGGAATGAAAAAAAGGAACAAAGTATTTTTCCCTTGTTCCTTTTTTTGTTATTTTCCAAGCCCTCAATCTACAGCTTGACTTCGATATCTACGCCGGCTGGCAAATCCAGTTTCATCAAAGCGTCAATTGTTTTTGCCGATGGCTGGTGAATGTCGATAATCCGACGGTGCGTGCGGGTTTCAAAGTGTTCGCGAGAATCTTTGTCTACGTGGGGCGATCGCAGCAAGCAGTAAATCCGCCGCTTTGTCGGTAGGGGAATCGGGCCGATCGCTGTGGCTGCTGTCCGATTTGCTGTATCTACAATTTTTTCGCAGGATGCGTCTAGAATTCGGCGATCGAAAGCTTTGAGACGAATGCGAATTTTTTGCTGTTGAATTGTTGCCATTTTTGTTTCTTGAATTTTCGAGGTTCAGTTTATTTTTAGTCATTAGTCATCAGTCATCAGTCATCAGTCATTTGTTATTTGTTATTGAACATTTAACCCATAACTACTAACAACTGGCCACTAACCTATAACTACTCACTACTCACTAAATAGCAGAAAAGCCTATTAATATTTGGTGGCTTTTCTGCTATTTAAGCTGTTATGCGAGTCCTACTTGAGGATTTTGGAAACAACGCCGGCGCCGACGGTGCGGCCGCCTTCGCGGATAGCGAAGCGCATTCCTTGTTCGATCGCGATCGGGTGAATCAACTCCACGGTCATTTTGATCCGGTCACCGGGCATCACCATTTCTGCTTCAGTACCGTCATCAGCCGTGAAT
The DNA here is from genome assembly GCF_036700645.1 of Microcoleus sp. S36b_A4. Taxonomy (NCBI): domain Bacteria; kingdom Bacillati; phylum Cyanobacteriota; class Cyanophyceae; order Oscillatoriales; family Microcoleaceae; genus Microcoleus; species Microcoleus sp. S36b_A4. Next base: position 11,241 of record NZ_JAUBPI010000111.1, read on the forward strand.
TGTGCGATCGTGCCGGTCACGTCAGTGGTACGGACGTAGAACTGAGGGCGATAGCCAGAGAAAAAGGGCGTGTGCCGGCCGCCTTCTTCCTTCTTCAGGATGTACACTTCAGATTCAAACTGAGTGTGAGGCAGGATGCTTTTCGGCTTGGCAATCACCATTCCGCGTTCAATATCCGCCTTTAAAATCCCCCGCAGCAGTAGACCAACGTTGTCGCCGGCCAAACCTTCTTCCAGAGACTTGGTGAACATTTCCACACCAGTCACTGTAGTGCTGCGAGTGTCCTTAAGACCCACCAATTCTACTGTTTCGCCGACTTTGATGGTTCCGCGTTCGATCCGGCCAGTGGCGACAGTACCCCGACCAGTAATCGAGAATACGTCTTCAACTGCCATCAAGAAAGGCTTGTCAACTTCGCGTTCTGGGGTGGGGATGTAAGCATCTACTTCTTCCATCAGCTTGTAGATTTTGTCAACCCACTCATTTTCGCCCTTGACTGTCTTGGGATTAGCAAGCATCGCTTCGAGAGCTTTCAATCCCGAACCTGTGACGATGGGGATGTCATCGCCCGGAAAATCGTAAGAGCTCAAAAGTTCGCGAACTTCCAGTTCTACCAATTCCAACAGTTCAGCATCATCCACCATGTCTTCTTTGTTCAAGAAGACAACCAAGCTGGGAACGCCAACTTGCTTAGCTAGCAGGATGTGTTCGCGAGTTTGAGGCATAGGGCCGTCTGCCGCTGACACTACTAGGATGCCGCCGTCCATTTGAGCTGCACCGGTGATCATGTTTTTCACATAGTCAGCGTGTCCGGGGCAATCTACGTGAGCATAGTGCCGACCTGTGGTTTCGTATTCCACGTGAGCAGTATTAATCGTAATACCCCGTGCTTTTTCTTCTGGCGCAGCGTCGATGTCGGCGTAGTTCTTAGCCTTTGCTTGACCTAGTGCAGAGAGAGTCATCGTAATCGCGGCGGTCAAAGTTGTTTTGCCGTGGTCAACGTGACCGATCGTGCCGATGTTTACGTGGGGTTTATTCCGTTCAAATTTTGCGCGTGCCATTCTTGATCTGTTCCTTGTTTTTTTTAGCGATTTTAGACTTGAGATTTTAGATTCTAGACTTTGGATTCAATCCAAAATCCAAAATCTAAAATCCAAAATCATTAGTTCCCTTTGTTCTTAGCGATAATGGCTTCAGCCACGTTTCGCGGCACTTCTTCGTAATGGCTGAATTCCATTGTGAAGATGCCTCGACCTTGGGTTTTCGAGCGGATGTCGGTGGCGTAACCAAACATTTCTGCTAGTGGAACTTTTACAGAAACTTTGGCTATCCCCTGATCCGTCTCTTGACCTTCGATCTGACCCCGACGCGAGTTGAGGTCTCCGATGACGTTCCCGATGTAATCTTCAGGAACTTCAACCTCTACTTTCATCATAGGCTCTAGCAGCACTGGCGACGCCTTCATCACGGCTTCTTTGATCGCCATTGAACCGGCGATCTTAAATGCCATTTCTGAGGAGTCTACGTCGTGGAAAGACCCGTCTACCATAGTAGCTTTGAGGTCAATCACGGGATATCCTGCTACAATACCTGATTCGCACGCTTCTTTCATCCCTTGTTCTGCCGGGCCGATGTACTCTTTGGGTACAGTGCCACCAACAATTTTGGAGACAAATTCAAAGCCGCTTCCGACTTCGGTGGGTTCTAGTTCGATCACGACGTGACCGTACTGACCTTTACCGCCACTTTGGCGGATAAATTTACCTTCGGCGCGGACGGATTTGCGAATGGTTTCACGGTAGGCTACTTGTGGCTGACCCACGTTCGCTTCTACTTTGAATTCCCGCAGCATCCTGTCAACCAGGATTTCCAGGTGCAGTTCGCCCATACCGGCGATGACAGTCTGGTTGGTCTCTGGGTCAACGTTGACTCGGAAGGTGGGGTCTTCTTCCGAGAGTGACTGGAGGGCTTTGGAGAGCTTCTCCATGTCTTGTTTGGTTTTGGGTTCGACAGCCACCGAGATGACTGGCTCTGGAATAAACAGAGATTCCAGAATCACTGGCGCTCCTTCTTCGCAGAGGGTGTCGCCGGTGAAGGTGTCTTTCAAACCCAAGGCTGCTCCCAAGTCTCCGGCTCGGAGTTCCTCAACTTCTATCCGATCGTCCGCTTTGAGTACAATTAGGCGAGAAACCCGCTCTTTTTTGTCTTTGGTGGAGTTCAGGACGTAGGTTCCTTTTTTGAGGATACCGGAGTAGACGCGAACAAAGGTCAGGCGGCCGTAGGGGTCAGCCATGATTTTGAAGGCCAGGGCTGACAGCGGCGCGTTGTCGTCGGCAAACCGCTCTGCTGTGTCGCCGTTGGGCAGGAGTCCTTGAATTGGAGGAACTTCCAAGGGCGAGGGCAGATAGTCGATGACTGCATCCAACAACAACTGAACGCCTTTGTTTTTGAATGCCGAACCGCACAACATCGGGACGATCGTACCTTCTACAGTGCCCTGACGCAGGGCCAAGCGGATTTCGTCTTCCGTTAACTCTTCGCCTTCGAGGTATTTCTCCGTGAGGGCGTCGCTGGTTTCTGCTACGGACTCGATCAGCTTGGTGCGGTATTCTACGGCTAGATCCTTTACTTCATCGGGGATTTCTACTTCCTCGATGTCGGTTCCCATGTCGTTGTTGTAGATATAGGCTTTCATGTGCACTAAGTCTACAATTCCCCGGAAGTTTTCTTCACTGCCGATCGGGATTTGGATGGGTACGGCGTTCGCTCTCATTCGATCGCGAATTTGGCCGTAGACTTTGTAGAAGTTTGCCCCCATCCGATCCATTTTATTGACGAACACAATCCGGGGTACGTGGTACCGATCGGCCTGTCGCCAAACTGTTTCGGATTGTGGCTGCACTCCCCCTACCGAGCAGAACACTGCGATCACTCCGTCGAGCACTCGCATTGAGCGTTCGACTTCGATCGTGAAGTCTACGTGTCCGGGAGTGTCGATGATGTTGATTTTGTAATCTTTCCAACTGGTGGTGATAGCAGCGGCAGTAATCGTAATTCCCCGCTCCCGCTCTTGCTCCATCCAGTCAGTGACTGCTGTTCCCTCGTGCACTTCACCCATCTTGTGAACCATGCCTGAATAGAACAGAATTCTTTCAGTTGTTGTTGTTTTGCCCGCGTCTATGTGGGCTGCGATGCCGATGTTGCGAGTTTTTTCTAGCGGGACGGTACGTGCCACAGCTACCTCCTTAATCTTGTGTTGCTGTTATAATACTATTATACTACACAGTAACCCTATTTTGCACTCCCCAGTGACTTACAAAAGTCTCTGGAGCTTATTGTTACATTTTAATATTTTTTGCAAGATTTGTTTACAAAAATATTAAGGATGCGACATGGAGGATTCAGAGAGTGCATGAATTTTGAGTGCATGAATTTTGATTTTGAGAGTTTTGAGTTTGCTTCACCAATCGCAACTGCGCCAAGAGAAGCAATCTCAACACTCAAAACTTACACTTTCCAATTTCTCACCCGATGCTTTTATATCGAACGATCGCGCTCTTCTCCATGCCCGTTGTTGCAGTTAGTAGCGGTAGTGAGCAAAAGCCTTGTTAGCTTCAGCCATACGGTGAGTTTCTTCGCGCTTGCGAATAGCACTCCCTGTTTCGTTAGCTGCATCCATCAGTTCGTTGGCTAGCTTGGCTGCCATCGAGCGTCCGGTGCGGGCGCGGGCAAATCTGATCAGCCAGCGGAGGGCGAGGGTGGTACCGCGATCGGAACGCACTTCCATCGGCACTTGGTAGGTGGCGCCACCTACCCGGCGGGCTTTGACTTCGACCAGGGGTGTGGCGTTTTTGACTGCTTTTTCAAACAAGTCTAACGGTTCAGCCCCTGTGCGTTCTTGGATGGTTTTGAGGGCGTCGTAGACGATGCTGGAGGCAACGGATTTTTTGCCGTGCTGCATGATCCGTCTCACCATCATGCTTACCAACCGGCTGTTGTAGGTTGGATCTGGTGGAACTGGACGTTTTTGAATAACTGTGCGGCGAGACATAGTTCTATTTGGGATTTTTGATTTTGAATGATTGAGTTTGGGGTTTTGGGATCACATATCGATTTATGACGATCGAGCGTGCAATTGAGCGGCGCGATCGGATTTATTTTTGCTTCCCTACCCCGACGATCGGGCGAGTTCCGTGTTATTTTTTCTCTTTAGGACGCTTGGCCCCGTATTTGGAACGACCCTGCTTGCGGTCTTTCACCCCAGCGGTGTCTAATGTACCCCGAATGATGTGGTATCTAACTCCGGGCAAATCTTTTACCCGACCGCCCCGGATCATTACTACCGAGTGTTCTTGCAAGTTGTGACCGATCCCAGGGATGTAGGCGGTGACTTCAAAACCAGAGGTCAGCCGTACCCGAGCCACCTTCCGCAGCGCCGAGTTGGGTTTTTTCGGGGTGGTCGTGTACACTCTGGTGCAAACTCCGCGGCGCTGGGGGCAACTCTTGAGAGCTGGCGATTTGGTTTTTTTCTGCGTTTGTTCCCGTGCTGAACGGATGAGTTGCTGAATAGTGGGCATGAGTTACGGCATTTCTAGCTTTTTGCTGAATATAGTGATTTGGCTGTATCCGCACTGAAAGTCCCTTCCCCTCTGGGGGGACGGGATGAATGAAAATAATTATGGGTAAGTGAGGATACCAGACTCTGTATTGTACACGACGCGTGTTTCTTTGGCAAGAAATTTGCGCGACCCGCGCTCAAACTTTCTTCCTTGCTGCAAGTTGGGAGGGGGCGAGCGCAACGGGAGAATGGTATGTGACATCCTACAATTTGGGCGCAACTATAATGATTTTCACAGCCGTCAGCAAAATTTATGACATCGCAATATCGCGCTTTTTCGCTCAAATTACCATTGTTAGGAGAGGTGCATTAACTCCAGCCTGGGATCGCATCACAGTCTATAGCCGATCTACATCACATAAAGTTATCTAAAATTGCCGGACAATAAGAAATATACATTGAGTTGACTGCAGATGACAACCAAAGCTTATATTCCTGAATATAAAATTTCCGAACTTTACTTGAACATTTGGAAATCCGGTAAGATCGATCGGACTGTGCTCCAGCAAATTCAATACGCAATTAATTCTCACAGTTTAAAAAGTTCAGAGGATCGAAAAATTGTCACGAGGCTGCTTTATGCAGTACGGCGGGGATGGGTGTCAGTGATGGACTGAGTTGCTTGGGAGTTTTGAGTCAGGGCGCGAGATTGCTTCGTGACTCCCCGGGCGTAGCTGCGTCAAAGAGTTTTGAGATTGCCACCCACTTGCCACCCACGGAGCACAACACACACGGGGTGCATGAGTGGTGATACCAATTTACTATGAAGCTGCATTTAATATAACGCTAAGGATATAGTTCCAACCAAAAAGACATCAGCCTCATTTAGTGTATCTTCATAGTGAATTGGTATGAGCTAAAATCTCATCCATAAAAGTAGACGAATCCCCAATAGATGCACCGCTCTTAAAAGGAAATATTAAGCTAAAAGGAAAGGGTATGTTTAATTCTACAGAACTGCTGATCGAGGCTTTTATCGAACAACTTCAGAACGGGTACAGCCGCACTTACGGAGGCTACAAATCAGACTATGCTGACATTATTGCCTGGGTGGGGGCAATGGCGTTAGAAAACATCGCCAACAGCGATGCTCTTTATCACAATGTAGAACACGCCATTTGCATTAGCTTAGTCGGTCAAGAAATCTTGCGGGGAAAACACATTCGCAAGGGCGGAGTTTCCTGCGAAGATTGGCTGCACTTCATTATTTCTTTGCTGTGCCAAGACATCGGATATGTCAAAGGAGTTTGCCGGCAAGACCAAGAATCAGAAGGATTATATGCTACGGGAAAAGATGGCATGAGAATTGCACTTGCTCCCGGTGCAACAGCCGCTAGCTTAGCTCCTTACCGAGTTGACAGAGCCAAATTGTTTATTGACGAGCGCTTCGGCAACCACAAGCTAATTAATGCTGAGATAATTAAGCAGAACATAGAACAGACTCGTTTCTCGGTGCTTGACGGCAACACTGACGAGGATGCAGGTAATTATTCTAGTTTAGTGCGCGGTGCTGACTTGATAGGTCAGCTCAGCAACCCGCAATATTTGCAGAAAATTGGCGCGCTGTTTTACGAGTTGGAAGAAAGCGGTGCTACTAAAGTTTTGGGCTATCGACATCCGGGCGACTTGCTGCAAAGCTACTCTAAGTTTTACTGGAGCGGCATTTATCCTCACATCAGTGAATCTCTCGGTTACTTGCAGTTGACGCAGGAAGGCAAACAGATTGTTGCTAGTTTGTACGCTAACATATTTCGGATGGAACACCAACGTTGCGATTCTTCTGAGGTTGCTTGATTGCAAAAGTGAGTTCAGCAGTCAGCCATTGGTGACAAGTTAAGACTGTAAGTCTTTTGTCAAGAGGCTTTTAGAGAATTGTTGAAAAAAAACTGGTCAGAC
>NZ_JAUBPI010000112.1:0-17691 GCF_036700645.1 Microcoleus sp. S36b_A4
GTCTGACTACTTTTTCTTTGAAGCATCTTCTCAAATCCCCTTGACAACTGCCATCCAAGCTTAACTTGTTACGAATGCTTACAGATAGACTCTGGCTTGAGAGGGCAAGTTTTAGGGGCGATCGGATTTCCGCTGAGGTAGAGTTCAGTCAGTTTAGTGAAAGATGCTAGCGGTTTGATATCAACGATTTGATTGTTTTCCAGTGAGAGCAAAGTCAGATTAGTCAAGGATGCTAGCGGTTTGATATCAACGATTTGATTGTTGTTGAGCCAGAGAATCTCCAGTTTAGTCAAGAATACTAGCGGTTTAAGGTCAGCGATCTCATTCTTGTTAAGTGATAGCCCTTCCAGATTTGTCAAGGATGCTAGCGGTTTGATATCAGCGATTTGATTGCTGCTGAGGTTAATTCCTTCCAGGTTAGTCAAGGATGCTAGTGATTTGATGTCACTAATCTGATTGCTACTGAGCTCGATAAAAGTCAGTTGCATCAAAGATGCTAGCGGTTTGATGTCACTAATTTGATTGCTGCTGAGATCAATCTTAGCCAGGTTAGTCAAAGATGCTAGTGGCTTGATGTCGTCAATCTGATTGCTGCGGAGGAAAAGCTCTTTCAGGTTAGTTAAGGATGCTAGCGGTTTGATGTCATCGATCTGATTTCCGATGAGGACGATTCCAGTCAGGTTAGTCAAGGATGCTAGGGGTTTGATGTCGCGGATCTGATTGTTCCCGATGTTGAGCACTTTCAGGTTAACCAAGGATGCTAGCGGTTTGATGTCAACGATCTGATTGCTGCTGAGGTTGAGCAAAGTCAGGTTAGTCAAGGATGCTAGGGGTTTGATGTCGCTGATAGAACAGTTGATGAGCCGGAGAACGTTCAGGTTAGTTAAGGATGCTAGCGGTTTGATGTCGCTGATTCTTTGGTCCGTAAAGCTAATTCCTGTGATACTAGAAAGTTGGCGATCGGCCTCATCGCACTCAGTAGTTCCTGCTATTTTTAACAGCATATCAACAGTATGTTTAGCTTCTGGACTCAAAGAATCTTTTTCGCGACACCATTCAGCAAATGTTTTGTTTCCCGATCGCGTTTCTGCTGCTGGTTTCGCCGACACTCCATTTCCAGATAATGCTAGAAGCACACAACAAGTAACTGCGATTGACTTTTGTAACTTCATGTGTTTGTGTGCAACTATAAGTGTCATAATCTTGTACCTCTAATTTCCTAAACGCTAAAGTTTTATTGTAGGTAGTGGTTCCCACTTACAGATAGACTCTGGTTTGAGCGGGCAAGTTTTGGGAGCGATCGGATTTCCGCTGAGGTAGAGACCGGTCAGTTTAGTCAAAGATTCAAGCGGTTTGATGTCCCTGAGAAGATTTTTTTCGAGGCTGAGCGAAGTCAGGTTAGTCAAGGATTCTAGCGGTTTGATGTCGCTGATTTGATTGTTGATGAGCAGGAGAAAAGTCAGGTTAGTCAAGGATTTTAGCGGTTTGATGTCGCTGATTCGATTGTCGCTAAGGCCGAGATGTGTCAGGTTAGTCAAGGATTTTAGCGGTTTGATGTCGCTGATTCGATTGTTGTGGAGGAAGAGATTGGTGAGGTTAGTCAAGGATTGTAGGGGTTTGATGTCGCTGATTCGATTGTTGTCGAGGAAGATCGCAGTCAGGTTAGTCAAGGATTCTAGCGGTTTGATGTCGCTGATTTGATTGTCGATGAGGACGAGAAAATTCAGGTTAGTCAAGGATTCTAGCGGTTTGATGTCGCTGATTTGATTGTTTTCGAGCTCGAGCCAATTCAGGTTTGTCAAGGATTCTAGCGGTTTGATGTCCCTGATGTTATTGTTTCGGAGGTCGAGGTATGCGCGACTCGAAAGTTTCAGATTAGCCGCATCGCACTCAGTAGTCTCTGCTTTCTGCAACAGCACCTCAACAGTATGTTTAGCTTCAGGACTCAAACCAGCTTTTTGGCGACACCAATCGGCAAATGTTCGTCTACTGTTTCCCGATCGCACTTCTGCTGCTGCTTTCCCCGACACTCCATTTCCAGATAGTGCTAGAAGCACACAACAAGCAAGTGCGATCGACTTTGGTAACTTCATGTGTTTGTGTGCAACTATGAGTGTCATAATCTTCTACCTCTAATTTCCCCACTGTATAAAACAAAGACACTGCCTTACCGTGTCCCTGCAAAACATCTATTACAAACTCTCTTAATCACCTCACTCAGGCAACTTATACTAATTTTTATGTGCGTCATTTTGCCGGATATTCTGTGCCGAGCGAGGATATTTCCACGCTCTGCACCCACTCAACTAATTGATATCAACTCCCACCAAATCTGCCACAACTTTCTCCAATCCACTTATCACCTTCGCCGTCCGTTCCCAGTCAACCTTATCGGGTGTATCTTGCGCCGTGTGATAGTAAGGATAGCGATAGGGAGCAGTATCTGTCACCATCAGCCCTGGATAACCATGTTGCCAAAAAGACCATTGATCAGACCAACCAACACCAGGAATGCCACCCGGAATTGCTGCACCTTCCGAGGGAAATTCAGCATGGCGACGGAAAGATGCGATCGCCTCTCTAACCAATTTACTGGAGGATGTATTGCCAATAAATCCGATAAAATTTCCCGATGTAGGATAAAAAAGGTTTAATGGTGCTGGATATTTCTGACTGTTTTTGGCATCAGAGTAATAACCAATTGTTTCTAAACTGAGCATAGAAACAATTTTTTCGTTACGCTCTCTGCATCTTTTCGCATAAACCAAACTCCCCATATCAGCAGTCCAGAAAAAAGGCGGTTCCTCATTCACAAACTCAACAAAACGCACAGTCTTTTCAGGCTTTTTACCTGCAAAAATTCTCGCTAAAGCCAGCACTCCCGCCGCCCCAGTTGCGTTATCATTTGCCCCTGGACTCCCCACCACAGAATCATAATGTGCCCCAATTACAACTATTTCATCTGCCTTTTTACCCCCTGGAATCTCCACTTCTATGTTATAATAAAATTTATCATCAATTTTATATCCTTGTCGTTCAACTTTATAGCCAGCAGCTTGAAAAGATGCTTCGAGAAAGTCAGCAGCTTCTCCAAGTTTTTGATATTGTATAAAGTTGCGCTCTCCGATTTCACCAGCGAGCTTTTCCACATCGCGCTGTAAATCATCTCGGAGCGATATTTCCTGTGCTGTTAAAGGGGGAATTGTCCCGCTGTAGCTTTTCCCTGGCATTGCAATCATACTCAACCATATCCCACTAATTAGAGTAATTAAGATCGTACTAAGGATAGCCAGTCTAGTTAACGTTCTGCGATTCCATAATTCGATTGTTCCCAAGTGCATTTGTTTTCTATCTTTTGCTATCCTTGAGTATTAGAGTGCGTCAATTAGCGTTATTTTTTCAAGAATCCAACAACTCCTGACTGACGCACCCTACAAGTTTACACATCGGGCAACTTATACTGCGCGACAATCCGCTTAGCATATTCCGGCACATGAGCCTCTAATTTCTCCGGGTAATTGCGCTTCACGTACAGATAATTGCGAGTGAAATGAGAATCAATCGAAAACCGAGCATATTCCAAACCCTTCGGCCCAATTCTCTCAATAAAAACTCCCATTAACTTCGCCGCCCACATCGGCAAAGTCACTCCTTTTTCATAAGCAGGAATGCTTTGCTGAACCGCCTCTTTTCTGTTTCCCTGAGACATCACCGGCTGAGTATTTAGCTGATCCGTTACCAACTCTAACATTTCTTGCCCGGTGTCATTTCGCACCACAATCCACTGCCAGCCAAAGGGTGCGCCCATGTAGCCCACAACTAAATCTGCTAAAGAATTGACATAATCAAAACAGCTCAAACAAGAAGGAGCAAAAACATCTTTCAATTCCTTAGTATTCAAGCCAAAAAACGGCACTTTTTCTTCTGAACCATCTTCGTGTTTGAAGTGAACGTTAAAGTCTTGCATAAACTCGTAAGAAACCACCGTTTCAGGAGAGCGGCTAGTCGTGTCTAGGAATTTCTGCAAGCCGGCGCGGCTGACATTATCGACACAGGGAGTTCCCAAAACGTAGAGCTTTTCTAAACCGAGTTTTTTCTCAACTGTTCGCAAAGCTTGAATTTGACAGCCGACGCCAATTACTAACAGCCGCTTCATCCCCGATTTTTCGATTTGTTCTAATACTGAAAGATTGGGGGAGAGAGTTGGTTTGTTGACTTTTGCTGCGAGAATCTCTTCACGATTTCTAGCAATTATCGGCATCGGTTGAAAGCGGTCTTCTTTAGTATTTTGGACGCAAACAACGCCTTCTACAATTCCTTTTTCGAGCATTTCAATCGCAATTGTGCTGACGATCCCCGTCCACTGAGCGCCCTCGATCGGCTCTTTTTTCCGAGCCGCCATCATGTTTTGACTGACTCCGAAATACCAGTCGTCAGGATTGTCGAGATTGCGCGATCGCCCGTGAATCTCTGCTTCTAATTCTGCAATATGCTGTGTTAAGAAAGCACAAGATTCCTTGACATAATGGATGTAATATGTGTCGCACAAACCGCACTCGCTGCAAAGTTCTTTAGCGGGGCGACGGCTACCGGGTTTGAGGGCTTTGGATTTTTGGTGTTTAGTAGAATCTGTTGCGGTCATCTAAATTGCTAATTTTATCGAGATATGGCTTTTGTTAGGATATCACAGCAATTTCCCTTGATTTACCTCCTTTATTCTTTTTTTTAGTCCTCGCAGGCGGACGCAAGTTTGTACGGGAGCAAATTCGGTTCGCCCGAAATTGGTAGTTTTCACAAGTTAAAAAATATTAGTCAGGACTTACCTAGGTTGCGCTAGAAACCGGGTTTCTTCCTGAATACCTGACTGTTAAACCTAAGATTTATGCTAAAAACCGGGTTTGTTTGTGTAGTTTTGGTAAAAAAATTCGGTTTCAGAGGATCGCCGTGCGTCCAGGAGTGTGTGTCTAAGTCCTATTAGTATCCATCCGGATCGAGGGGGCGATCGCACGAATACATTGCCAAATAAAGCTATAAAAAAATGGTAAAAATATTTGTGACAACAGCCCTCGCTGGCATCATGATGAATCTTGCAATTTCGAGCTTAGGATTTGCTGCTTTAGTTCGTCCGGTTCCTGCTATGAATCAAACTGTTGCGACTCTAGAAAGAATTCTCAGCGCGACACAAAAGCCGGCGGCGCTGAACTATTCGCGCCTGGGGATTGGCGGCGTTCGGTTGGGGATGTCTGTAGAAGAGGCAAAACGTAACTTGGGAAAACCGCAGCGCGACGAAACTAAACCTGCTGGATCTGGCATCGGCGGCAAGATTCGCACGCTAACCTACTCAGGATTGACGGTAGCAGCATGGGAGGGAAAAGTTTATTTAGTTTCTACTACCAATCCCAAGTTTCTGACAATTGATGGTGTGAAGCTAGGAGATAACAGCCAAAAAGTCGTTAAAACTTACGGTTACGGGTCGCAATCTGTTAAAAGTGGAGTGACTCGCTTGACTTACAGCAATGACCAAAAGGCTTCTAATTTGATTGTGGAAATTAAGGGCGATCGCGTGCAAAAAATTATTGTGAGCACGCAGCTAAACTGAAATATTAAACAACTGTGCAAAAGTCCGGGTTCACAAGTTTGTACTAAGGACTTTATTCCTTATTTATGAGGATTTTTAGCCTTTTTGTGAGTTGACTGGAGGGCTTTTTGCTGATGTGCGTGAAGCGTAGCTATCCCGTAGGAAATCGCCCGATTATTTTTAATCCTCTTCATCATCATCCGACAATATTGCCATTTCCTCAGCAATTAGTGTCTGAAAATCCTCTCCGCAGTGAACGTTCAGATGAATTGCAGAGAGGAAGGAAGTCTGCTAGAATTTCAGCTTTTTGTCGATCGCTCAAATCAGGTAACTGAAGCTGATGGATTAAAGTAATCACATTTTGACACTCAGTACCCAATTCATCAATTAACGTTCTCAGCATAGAATTAGTTACAGAAATTCTCCGATCGCGAACTTGAATCTTTACTTATCCAATCCTCTGTCGGCTAGCCGTGGACTTCGTTGCTTCGCGGTTTCACCCGCCGAACGATCTCGGATTTGGGATCACACCCATAAAAAAAAGTAGAGGTGCGATCGATCGCATCTCTACAAAAATTATCAATAAGGTGCACATTGTGCACCCTAACAATTAGCGGTTCTGGGGAACAGGAGCACTCGGTGCTCCAGAAAAAGTCGCCTCACCAGTCTTAGCCCGCTTTTTGATCAAGATAGGCTTGACGCTGTTTTCTCCACCAATCGGGGGATCTTCTTGTTGAGCGTAATCCGCGCCCATCCAAGCAGGACGGCTTTGATCGAAAGCCATTTGCAAAGCAGCAGCGGCGATCGCGTGGGAGTCGTACTCCTCGGATAACTGAGACACCAGAGGCAAGAAAGATGCCATCCGTTCGCCAGCCAAAGCTTCGCGAACTTTACCCTGCATCTTTTCCAACTGACGTGCTTCAATTTGCGCCCGTGTCGGAATGTTTCGCACCGTCAAGCTCGATCGCACGTGGCGTTCAATCAAGCGCAGTTTGCGGCGATCGACCGGTTGAATCAGCGTAATCGCCGTTCCTTCGCGACCAGCCCGGCCCGTGCGTCCGATCCGGTGAACGTAGCTTTCCACACTGTCGGGTAAATCGTAGTTAATCACGTGAGTCAAGTGATCCACGTCCAAACCCCGCGCCGCAATATCAGTCGCCACTACCCAGCGCACCTGACATTGGCGGAACCGATGCAACAAACGTTCCCGTTGTGCCTGATTCAAATTACCGTGATACTCATCAACGCTGTGACCTGCTGCTTGCAGTTGGCTGGTGAGTTCTGCCGCCGACTGCCGAGTCCGCACAAAAATCAGTGCAGATTCCGGGTCTTCCATTTCTAGGATTGGCTGTAGAGCCCTTGCCTTCGACCAGCCACGGGGAATCATGTACACGCCTTGGCTGATGCGCTTCGGCGTTGCTTTTGGCTGTTCTACGGTGACGTTGACTGGGTTACGCAAATGCCGCGCTACCAATTTCCGAATGGAAGCTTCCATCGTCGCCGAGAAAAATGCCGTTTGACGTTCTTTTGGTGCAGCATCCAAGATTTTTTCCACATCTTGGATAAAGCCCATGCTCAGCATTTCGTCAGCTTCATCCAAAACCAGCCATTTTACCTTGTCTAGCTTCAGGCTGCCACGGCTGAGCATATCCAATATGCGTCCAGGTGTACCGACAACGACGTGAACGCCGCGCTTCAAACGCTGCATTTGACGATCGATCGATTGACCGCCGTACACCGTCAGAACTTGCAGAGAGCGACCCACTTTTACCGGGCCGTCGCTGCTGATGCCGCTCAAATCGCGGATGGCTTCAGTTACTTGCATCGCCAATTCGCGAGTCGGCGTCAGCACCAGTGCTTGCACCGCAGTCACATCTAAATCAATCCGCTCCAAGATGGGCAACGAGAATGCTGCCGTTTTGCCTGTCCCTGTTTGGGCTTGACCCACAACGTCGCGACCTGCTAACAGGTGCGGAATTGCTTGTACTTGGATGGGAGTAGGTTCTGTAAAGCCTAGTGTTTCCAGATGGAGAACGAGTTCTTCCGAAAGACCTAAGCCTTCAAACAATAAATTCATTAATGCTCCTAATAACGAGTCTTAGCCTTCTAAGTTGCCCAACTCGGATGCGGATTTCTGCTCTAGGGCAGGAACTCATAAGAGTTCTTTATGGTGCTGCGCCTGCGCGCACCTTCTTAAATAGCAATCGAGTATAGGGCAGCTCCGTCGATGGTGACTAAATTTACCAATTCGACAGCCGTCTTTGATTTTGTGACATCACCGATACCAACCGCCAGGGGTCGGGTTATAGGCTTCCAACATTCTTAAAACAGGACATTGGACTTCCTTTGAGGTACTTCCAAGCTTTCCCTCTTAGGCATTTTATAGTGAGGATCATGACCAGCCCCACTTCACTACATAGTAGTAACAGGTTTATTGGTTCAGGCGCTATCCCGCAATCCGTCGCCTGCGGGATTGAGCAGGGGATGCAGCGACCGTTACCGCCTATCCATCTCAACACTCTTTCGGGATACCGTTGTGGTGTAGGGCGGACGGCGAAGCAATCTCAAATTCTCCCCGCTTATTTCTGGCTTGTTACTATCATAACTCTTTACATTCAGAAACAAAACATTAAATTCGTTAAAATTTTCCGATCGTTCTGTAGAGATAACCGCACCCCGAGGGGGAGCGTCGATTGCCAGATAGGGCTAATAAAGGTTTATAACCCCTTTGCTAGATATCTTTGCACAATATTGTACAAACCGTTACTTTTGATGCACAATCCGCTAATCATTTTTGGCTGGTGCCCGGTTTTTGTTCGCCACACCGCCGATCGCGACAGTTCCAGCAACACTTACACTTGACCCCGCCCAGCACCGGATACAGTGCCACGTCAACTCATGAGGGTCGATCCCACAATTTTAGACAAAAGATCGAGCTCCCAGATGAGTCTGTGCAGTCAATCTAAAATCTAAAATCTAAAATCTAAAATCGACTTGACCGTAGAGGTCGTAGACATCTGCACCAGTAATTTTCACAGACACGATCGATCCCAGTCGCGCTTCTCCTGTCACATAGACGAGTCCATCTACTTCTGGGGAAAACCGAGCGGATCTACCAATCAACTCACCTGTCTCTGGTTGTTCTTGTTCTATCAGGACATCAACTACCTGACCGACAGACTCTTGATTCTTCTTCAATGATATAGGTTGTTGTGCCGCCATTACCGAATTGCGCCGCATTTCCATTATTTCTGCTGGTATTTGCTGGGGCAAGCTGAAGGCTGGGGTTCCTTCTTCTGGCGAAAATACAAAAACTCCTACGTGATCGAATTCGTGGCGCTTGACAAATTCCAGCAAGTGTGCTGCGTGTTCGTCGGTTTCGCCGGGGAAGCCGACAATAAAAGTTGTCCGCATCACCGCGCCGGGAAGTGCTGCTTTGAGCCGATCGACTATAGCATCATTAATCCCAGCTTGAAAAGGCCGATTCATCGCCCGCAGAATTTCCGGGTGCGAGTGTTGCAGGGGTAAATCCAAATAAGGCAAAACGTTGGGCGTTTCCCGGATTGCCTGGACAACTTGCGGAGTCAAACCTGTAGGATAGGCGTAGTGCATCCGAATCCAAGGTACATCTACTTCACCCAAAGCGCGAAGTAGTTCGGCTAGTTTCGGTTCGCCATAAATATCTTTGCCGTAGTTGGTGGTAATTTGAGAAATTAAAATAATTTCTTTTACCCCTTCGGAGGCTAATTGCTTAGCTTCGGCGACAATAGACTCGATCGTCCGCGACCTTTGATTTCCGCGCAAGTGCGGGATAATGCAAAATGCACAGCGGTAGTCGCAGCCTTCTGCTATTCGCAGATAAGCCACACCTTCCGATGTTGTGCGGTAGCGGGGAGTAGTTTCGTCAGCGATGTAAGTAGGTTCTGAAGAGACGAGGGAAACTCGATCGCCCTTTTCCACCTGCTGCATAACACTGACGATTTTATGATAGTCGCCAGTGCCGACAATTGCGACTGCTTCGGGCAATTCGTCCAGCAATTCCTGCTGAAAATGCTGTGCCATGCAGCCGGTGATGACTACTTTTTTATTAGCTTCTGCCAATTCTACCAAGGTGCGGACTGACTCTTCTCGCGCCGCTTGGATAAAACTGCAAGTATTGACTACAACATAATCGGCTAATTCTTCATTAGAATCGACTTGATAGCCCGCTTGAGCCAGCAAGCCAATCATGTGTTCGGTATCGATGCGATTTTTTTCGCAGCCGAGGTGAGTAAATGCGATCGTTGGCTTGGTTGCCATGCAGTAATAGTTAGTGTTGCGCTATTTTTAAGAACGTTTTATGATATCACACAATTAAAAAAATTGCAATGTGTATGTGGAAGCTCTGGACTGTTGTGGTGTCCGCAGTTGTTGTGTGATATTTGTGCGATCGTGGGCGAGATGAGAATTTTTAGGCTTTGTGCGATCGTACTTTCCCGCTTTTTCGCTGCCAGATTTTGACCCAATTGTCAGGTTTTGGTGTCGTCGGAAGGCTTCGACAATCTTACGCCCTTTGCATAATTTCGACTTGCTAGTTCGGCAAGCCAGCAAGAAAAATCTTCTCTGCTGTTAAGCTCAATTCTGGAAAAGCCAGCGACTCAACAGTCTCGCTTCCCCTAAACTGTTTTACCTGATACTCCCCATCTACTAGCTGGTAAATCGAGAGAGTGGGTTGTTTGGGATTGCCGATAAACTTGCGACCGCCTAAACCAAGATAGTCTACAATCCAGTATTCGGGAATGCCCATTTCTTCATAGTCGGAAGCTTTGAAAAAATAATCATCCCGCCAGTTCGTACTGACCACCTCTACAGCCAGTCGCACCGAAGAGCCCATCGTGATGACTGATTCTTTTTTCCAGCGCGGTTCGCTTGCAAGTGCGGTTCGGTCTAGGACAATTACATCTGGTTGGTAGCCTGATTCGTTACGGGGTTTGAGCAGGCAGTCACCGGGGATGGAGTAAGGCAATTGCAGTCGTCTGATTTCAAAATTGATTTCACCTGAGATGAAACCTGTAACGTCGGAATGGTCGCCAGTTCCTAAAGGCATTTCAACAATTACTCCATTGTGTAATTCGTACTTGTGGACAGAGTTCTCTGGATACCAAGCAACGAACTCATCAAACGTGATTGTTTTGGATATGGTTTGGATCATGTTGTGGTTTCCTCTGTCTAGTGATTAGTATGCGGAAAGCTCAAAGATTACACAAGTATTGTTCCGATTTTTGCACAAAGTCTACAGCAGATTCCACATTTAGGAAGTACACCCGCCTATAGTTAGCTCGCCGTAGGGACACGGCACTGCAGTGTCCCTACACTTCACAAACCTGGAATACGCTGTAATTTTAGGACAAAGACTTGACATAGGAAGTGAAGTTTGCTATGATTTTTAGTCTACAAAATGTCAAAATACCGATCGCGCCGATCGACTGCATCTGAAATCACTATCTAGGCGATCGACCGTTGTGAGCGATCGACCTCAAGAGATCAAAGGGGTTCTATAATCTTGATTTTATCGTACTTTTAAATTAGGCTGGAAATACCAAAGATAAATCCAGAGACAATTCGGGAAAACCGGGAATTACAACAGTCTCATTTTGCAGAACAACTCGTTTGACTCGATAATTGAAATCACCTTGTCTTTTTTGATAAGGTTCGCTGTACAGTTCCAGTTGATTATCAACCAAATTAAATATCCAATAATTAGAAATGCCAGCTTCCGCATAGAGAGATAACTTAGTTCTCTGGTCATACTTTAAAGTAGAATCAGAAACCTCAATTACCAACAAGATATCCGCAGCTTCAGGGTGAGAAGATAAATAATTATCAGAGCGATTGCGGGCGATAACAACATCAGGTTCGGGTTCGCTATCAGTAGCAGACAAGATAATCGGCTCTTGTACGCGCAAGCGAGCGCGTCTTGCCAGTAAAATGACTAACTCCTCAAGTAAAAGACTGTTACAAACAGAGTGAAGCCTACCTTTAGCAGCCATATTTATAATTTCTCCGCGAATCAATTCTACTCGGTCATCGGGACCGAAAAATCCCAGTTCTCCCAAACGGTGATATTCTTCGATAGAGAATCTTTTCGCAGTTACAACAGTCATCGCTTTTGTTACCTACAGGTGCTAAAAGTACGCAATTCAATCAAATTTATACCCCCAGACTGCTACCCAACTTACACTATTTTATCCGATCATACATCAGGGGCGATCGCCCGACAGGACTTGAACAGCAGCAGACGCAGGTAATGGATCGTCAGAATTTCCGCCCAAAGCATGAACTTGACGCATCAAAGTGTTCATTTCCAATTGGCAAGATATTGGTCTAATTTGTCGATCGGCCCAGAGTGGAATTTTTACCTTGGGGGCGGGCATAATTACCAGCCCACAAGAGTCTTAAGATTTTTCCCGATGCAAATCTTGATGTTTTTTGAGCTTAAAACTACTGCTAGTCCAACTTATGAGGGGATTTGATCCGATGATACATCAGGGGCGATCGCCAGATTGGCTTCGCCCGAAAGCACTTGAGCAGCAGATCCACTAGCTAATCGATCGTAAGAGTGTGTTCCCAAACCCTTAACTTGGCGCATCAAAGTACCCATTTCCAAAGCACTCATCGCATAATTCCAGCCCAAATTGCTTTTAATTCCAGCCCTTTCCAAAGCTTGCTGCATCGTATCAGTCGTCACCACCCCAAAAATCACCGGCACCCCTGTTTGAAAAGCAGCAGCAGCAATTCCCTTAGCAACCTCACCAGCCACAAAATCGAAATGAGGAGTTTGGCCCCGAATTACCGCACCCAGACAAATTACCGCATCGTAGCGGTGAGAAAGAGCAGCTTGGCGGGCCACCAAAGGAATCTCAAAACTTCCCGGAACCCAAAAAAAGTCCACCTGAGAGCCATGAGGATTAATATCAACCCCGTGGCGTTTCAAACAATCTTGACATCCCTCCAAAAGTTTGTTAACCACCAAATCGTTAAAACGACCGATGACAATAGCAAATCGCAAAGATTCGGTGTGAGTAAAAGTTCCCTCGAAAACAGTCATAGTGCTCTAGTTTAGATTTTAGGTTTTAGATTTTAGATTTTTGTTTGTGAGAAGGCAAAAGTCAGAAAGCAGCAGCATCTCATCTGAATCTCAAGTGCAAAAACATACAGGGTCGCGCGGTCTGGAAAATTCCTAGCTTCTGCCGAATGCCTTTCAATCGCTGGTAAATGCCTTCAGCCTTCTATCTTTTACCTTCTTTCTCCGAGAGAGTTGGGTGAAATTAAACGACTAAAAAGTTCAATACACCCACTGCAATAACCAGCAAAAACCACAGACCAGACCCGGCATAAATCAGGGATTTAGACTGATTCCAGTTTTGGGGAGAGGCATAAGCAACTGGCACGCCAACAACCATCACAAAAGACAGCAGTACCAGACCTAGTAAAACCACTTGAAACAGAATTGATAACATCTTTTCTCCTTTCGATATAACCGTGCGTTGATCGGAAATAGTTTCCCAGAACCGGAAAAAATCTTCCAAATTCTAGTTTTTGACAGTTTCCCGATAGTCGATCGAGAAATTGTCGGTTGATTGATAAGAAAGAACCCGTGCAAATTCGGGCGTTGCGCGAACAGGCGTCAGCGGCTTGTGAGATTTCGATCAATTTTATCATTGTTCGCTACACGACAGAAAACTGGAAAGGTTAAGTTAAAGCCCGATCGACACATCCGGTTTCAAAGGGCGAGAAATTGCTACTGTTTGAGTTAGAGATGCGGGATTTTCGGCTATGGACTTAGTTTTGTGCCACACAACAGCAGATTTTGACGCCTTGGGGGCGGCGGTGGGACTTTGCGTGCTCCGCCCCGGTAGCAGGATCGTATTGACGGGCGGGTGTCATCCGACGGTGCGGGATTTTTTGGCGCTACACCGTGACGAGTACCCACTGATTGAACGCCGATCGGTCAATCCGCAACAAATTCGATCGATTACTATAGTTGATGCCTCCGGGCGCGATCGTTTGGGAAAAGCCGCCGAGTGGCTGGATTTGCCACAAGTAAGGGAAATTGCTATTTTCGACCACCACAAGGAGGCGCATTCAGACATCCCCGCTACTGTTACGCAGATCGAAGCAGTCGGAGCCAGCACAACATTAATTGTCGAAAAGCTCAAAAATCAAGCTGAAAACAGCGACATACCCTTCCGCCTTCTGCCTTCGGAAGCAACAGTAATGGCCCTCGGCATCCACGTCGATACAGGTTCCCTTACCTTTGAGGGCGCAACTGCGCGAGATGCAATAGCTTTGGCCTGGTTGATGGAACAGGGAGCGAGTTTGGGGGTCATCGCTGAATATGTAGAACCCGGTTTGTCTCCTCAATTGCAAGATTTGCTGAGAGAAGCGCTGAATAATTTGCGATCGGAAACTTTGCACGGTTACAGCGTAGCCTGGGTGCTGCTATCTACTGAAGCTTACGTTCCCGGACTTTCTTCACTGGCTTCTCGCTTGCTCGATTTAACTGAAACCGACGCTCTGCTGTTAGGTAATGTTTATAAATTTAGCGAAAACGAAAACAACCGCAACATCGCTCCCGAATCGCCAGTTTCCAATCGATTAACTATTATCGGTCGATCGCGCATCGAAGGCACAAACCTCAGCGAATTGTTCAAACCCTTCGGCGGCGGAGGCCACGCCCGCGCCGCTTCCCTCGCTACCCGCGATGTTGACCCCCTGCTGACTTTAAATCAGTTAGCTGACGAACTCAAAACTCAAATTCCCCACCCTCCGACAGCCCGCGAATTAATGTCGTCTCCAGTGCGGAGTATTCGCCCGGAAACCTCGGTGGGGGAAGCTCACCGTATCCTTCTACGTTACGGACATTCCGGGCTATCTGTGGTCGATGCGGGCGATCGACTCGCCGGCATTATCTCGCGCCGCGACATTGACATTGCCCTGCACCACGGTTTCAGTCACGCCCCGGTGAAGGGTTACATGACTCCGCAGTTAAAAACGATCGCCCCAGATACCTTGCTGCCGGAAATAGAATCTTTAATGGTGACATACGATATCGGCCGCTTGCCAGTATTGGAAAACGGTCAACTGGTAGGAATTGTTACCCGGACTGATGTGTTGCGGGAATTGCACCAGCAAAAAGCGCGAGACAGGGGAAGTAATGCAGAATTCTCTTATTGTGCCGTGTCCGAATCGGTTGAGCAGTTGTTGCGATCGCGTATAAGTGCCGAATTGTGGCAATTATTGTCGATCGCTGCGAATATTGCCCAAAACCGCGGCTGGCAACTTTATATTGTGGGTGGAGCAGTCCGGGATTTACTCTTAGCCACGGATGATACGCTGGCGCTAACAGATATCGATTTGGTTGTGGATGGAAAGTGCGGTTCCGACGATTCTGGTGCTGGTGTCGAGTTAGCTTCATCGCTGCAAAAACTTTACCCAGAATCGCGTTTGGACGTTCACGGTCAATTTCAAACCGCCGCGCTTTTGTGGCACAAAGACTCTGCTTTCGGCTCGCTGTGGGTGGATATCGCGACTGCTCGCACTGAATTTTACCCTTATCCGGCTGCAAATCCTGAAGTTGAAGCGAGTTCAATTCGCCAAGATTTGTACCGCAGGGATTTTACAATTAATGCGCTGGCTGTGCGGTTGGGTGTTCCTCGCAGTGGCGAATTGTTAGATTTTTTTTGCGGTTTGCTGGACTTGGAATCGAAGCAAATTCGAGTTTTGCACGCGAATAGTTTTATAGAAGATCCGACGCGAATTTATCGCGCTGTGCGGTTTGCGGTGCGGTTGGGATTTGAAATTGAGCCGCAGACGGAAGGATACATCCGCAACGCTTTGACCAGCGGAATTTATTACCGAATTCAGGGGGAAAATGGCCGAGCTCCGGCTTTGGAAACTCGGCTCAAAAGCGAATTGAAATACATTTTGCAAGCTCCTTACTGGAAAGTTGCTTTGCAAATGCTGGGAGATTTGCAGGCTTTGCGCTGCATTCATCCTAGTTTGGAGTTGGATCGGGAGTTGTGGCGACAACTGCGTTTGCTCGATCGGTGTTTGAATGAAAGGAAGAAGGAAGGTTCGGCAACGGATTCTGTAACGGATGTAACGGATGTCAGGAAGAAGGAAGAAGGAAGTTCGGCAACGGATTCTGTAACGGATGTAACGGATGTAACAGATGTTAGGAAGAAGGAAGTCGGAAGAAGGAAGAAGGAAGAAGGAAGAGATAATTCCCAATTCCCAATTCCCAATTCCCAATTCCCAATTATCAATATTCCCGATTGGCAGATGCGGCTGGAAGTTTTGATAGCTTATGTAGCACCGGAATATCGCGGCAAGGTGGCTGCAAATCTTCAGTTACCTGCTGACAGCATTAAGCGCCTGGAAGTTTTGGAAGCCGGAAAGAACGAGTTAGCAGAGGGTTTGCCTAAGTGCGAGTTGCCGAGTCAATTGGTTCTGCTGTTGAGGAATTATGAGTTGCCGGTGTTAATTGCGATCGCCCTACAAAGTCCGCGAAGTGCACGCCGCCAAATTTGGGAATATCTCACCAAATGGACGAATGTTGAGCCGCCTTTGAATGGCAACGATTTGAAGGCTTTGGGTTATAAGCCGGGGCCTGGGTTTAAACGAATGTTGGATGATTTGTTGGCGGCGAGGTTGGATGGCGATTTGGGCGATCGGGCTGCTGCTATCTCTTTCTTAGCACAACGTTATCCTCAAACTTAGTAAGCTGCGTCAGCAGCGCGTTATTTTTTCTCTGCTTGATTAGCTAATTGCTGACGCACTCTACTAAATTTTAAGTTTTCAATTCCAAACAGGCTAACCAGGCGATCGCACATTATTGATATTTCGAGAATTAAGGTGAAAAAACAGCGCGCTCCTGCTTTAATCGCAATTGTCCTTTACAAAAGTTTTGTTGCTTCCCTCTTGACAGTAACTTCAATTGCTTTGCTTTTTGCATTAAAAAATCATCAAGTCTTAGAACAATTTTCGCAATCTTATTTGTTAGAAAGCAAACTAAAAATTATTGAATTCATCTTAGACAAAGTTCTAATTCTCAAGCCTAAAAACTTACTGCTTAGCGGACTTGCCGCAGCACTTTATGCAGTCTTAACTGCTGTTGAGGCCGTTGGTTTGTGGTACGAAAAAGACTGGGCAACAATCTTAGTGTTAGTGCTGGTAAGCATCAGTATACCCCCTGAAATATATGAATTAGTTCACGGGGTCACGGTACTTAAGTTAGCGGTATTTATCACAAATGTAGCCATTTTATGGTATTTGCTCCACCATTGGCCGAAGCATGGTAAAGGAGCTTAAAGTTTTGATTATTCAGAGGAAACTCACTTGATTTTATGAATGTCAGCATTTTCCATTTTAATTTCATAAAACGGCTGCTCAGTCAAATAAAAACCTCAATCTTTACAAAAATTTGTTGATTGTAAAGATTCGATAAAGCTACGAGGGGTTATACCCCCTATGAGTTACAGTGAGATATATATAGATGCACCCTGATGGCTTTCCCGTTCCACAAGAGCGGGATTTTTATTGGCAAAATATTGTATTAAGTTTTAATACACCTGCTAGAGATAGAATTGGTGGAAAATTTCAATAAAACGATCGCCAGATGCAAAAATAGCACAGCTAAAGCAAAAACGATGGTTCGGAGCGATCGAACATCAGCGCTAACTCTGCGAAATAACCCAAAGGCAGTAGCATAGTTTGGGAAACGGCATCAATGGAAGATCAACTTAGCGTTCACAACAGCGCTGCAACAGGGGAAAGACACCATAATTAATAGTTGATTGTGCTCTAATTTTTGAAGTTTTATGGATTAAGAAAATTTTACTCATGATGTTAGGTCAATTTTCTGAAATCCCCAACTGGATGATGCTTAGTTTCACAAACTTTTAAGTTTTTTTACTGAATCTTGTCTCCGATAATCAACCCTCTTTGTCACTTTAGCAGTGTATTGGCCAGTTGGGCGTCACGAATGTGAGTTATAACCCACATTCCGCACCCCAACTGGCACATAGGCAGATTGAGGGGGTAAAAGTGAATCATCCGAGACCATCATGAGT
>NZ_JAUBPI010000113.1:0-17593 GCF_036700645.1 Microcoleus sp. S36b_A4
GATTTTAGATTTTAGATTTTAGATTTTAGATTTTAGATTTTAGATTTTAGATTTTAGATTTTAGATTTTAGATTGACACCACGGATAAATCCGGGGGCTTGAGGATGCAAGGATTTTGGATTTTCGATTGATTCCACGGATAAATCACGTGGCGGGTACCATCAAGAAATTATTGGTCATAAGTTTTATATTTTAAAGCTCTTTATTTTCACAAGTTGTGTTTGCAATAAGGACTCTTCGTCCTTACTACAAACACAACTAATTACTGGAAATTAATGCTCAATTTTGAGCGAAATAATCTTGTCACCTTGGCGGATAGCATTGACGACTGACATATCCTCAGTTTTGCCAAAAGTTGTGTGTACTCCATCTAAATGAGACTGGGGAGAATGGCAAATAAAGAATTGGCTGCCACCCGTATCTTTACCTGCGTGAGCCATCGATAAAGTTCCTGCCAAATGTTTGTTGGAGTTGATTTCGCACTTGATTTTGTAGCCGGGGCCGCCAGTTCCATTACCTTTTGGACAGCCACCTTGAATCATAAAGTTAGGAATGACTCGGTGAAAAGCCAATCCATCGTAAAAACCTTTTTCCGCCAAGTCAACAAAATTCTTCACTGTGTTAGGCGCATCCGCATCAAACAATTCCAAATTGATTGTGCCTTTGTCGGTTTCCATAATAGCGCGGGTCATGATTTTTCCTTGCTTCCTAAAATGAGTGTGTTGCCTGCGTGTTAATTGCGGACTTCGCTTTTATAGCGACAGATTCAAACTGTCGTTATATTGTGGCTTTCAGAAGTGTAGCATATTCCGGCAACTCTCATAGGACTTATGTGTGCTTTCTGAGGAAACCCGGTTTATTGCGAGATTTCTGGTTAGCAAACCCAATATTTTCTGAGACACCGGGTTTGTTACCTTCTGTCATATTTTAATTGTTGGTCACTTGCGGGCGATCGGGTTCTTCCTGAATATCGTTCATATTAAAAATGAAAGGAACCCGACTCGAACCTGCGCCCATAACCAGCACTTTTGGCATCTGAGCCCCGCCGCTTCTCCAAGCTTCGATCGCCTCTTTTTGCAGCACTAAATCGCCGCCCTGAGCCTTCAAAGTTTCAGCCAAAAGTCTTTGAGCTTCAGCTCTACCTTGAGCACGGTTAATGTCAGCTTGAGCCTGTTGTTCTGCTTCCTGAGCCACATAAACAGCCCTTTGCGCTCGCTGTTCAGCAACCTGTTTCTCCTCAACCGCTTTCGCAAAATCTGTGGAAAATCGAATGTTAACAACGCTCGTATCGAGTACGATTACATCATACTTTGATAGCCTTTCTTTTAGCGCAGTATCAAAGTCTCGCTTCAGTTCACTTCTTTGAGTAATAGATTGTTCGGCAGTTCTCAGTGCAGCCGCTGTTTTAAATGCTTCTTGCGTCTGAGGAGCAATAATTTTTGACACTATATTCTCCAAAGTTCCTTGAGTCCTTCGGACATCAACTATTTTCTCAGGGTCGAGGCGAAAATTGATCGCAAAACTAGCATTTAAATCCTGAAGGTCTTTAGTAGCACTCTGGGCGGGAACTTCAAATTTTTGCACTGTTACATCGTACACATCTACCTTGGATATTAGCGGGGGTCTGAGGTGAAACCCCTCTAACAATGCTCCATCTGTGGCTTTTCCTAAAACACTGACTACCCCTGCTTCGCCTGGATTAATGACGACAAAAGAGTTTAAACCGATGAGTAGCGCGCCTACTAATAGAACCCCAGCGATTGCTGATGATATGCTCTGGAAATTTTGAGTTTTCAACTTACACGCTCCTTTGTGCTCATTCCATTATAATGGTTAAATAGATTGGGGTGCATCTAAATTCTAAAATCTAAAATTATAATCTAAAATGGATGGGGTTGCCTCTGAAATATCCAATCTACAATGGATGGGCTAATGCTCAAAATTGTTAAATATCCTAGAACTTATCATATCGAAGGTTCGCGTTTCCAACCGGGTGATGAAGACCTCGACAGCGTGCCATTTAGCGCCCTGAGCGATCGCCCGACAGTGATTGAAGAAAAGGTAGACGGCGCTAATACAGGCATCAGCTTTGCACCAGATGGACAAATGCTGCTGCAAAGTCGCGGCCACTATCTCACCGGCGGGCCGAGGGAAAAACATTTTAACTTATTCAAACAGTGGGCTTTTAGTCTCAGCGGATCCCTGGGAGAAGTGCTGGGAAATCGCTACATTCTTTACGGCGAATGGCTGTATGCCAAACACACTGTTTTTTATGATTTTTTGCCACACTATTTTATGGAATACGATGTGCTGGACTTAGAAACCCGTCAATTTCTGAGTACAGAATCCCGGCGCAAGTTGTTAAGTGGACTGCCGTTAGTGTCCGTTCCCGTGCTGTTTTCTGGAGTGCTGACATCTCCCAAGCACATGATGCAGTTTATGGGAAAATCTAATTTTATTCAATCCGGACATTTGGAACGGTTGCGTTGGTACTGCGGGGAATTGGGATTAGATGAAGAACGATGCTTGAAAGAGACTGACAAGAGCGATCGCATGGAGGGGCTGTACCTTAAAGTAGAAGAAGATGGCATAGTAAAGGCGCGTTACAAGTACGTGCGTGCCAGTTTTTTGACTGCTATTAAAAATGCCGAAGGACATTGGCTCAATCGCCCAATTATACCAAATATTCTGCGTCCCGGTGCAGATTTATTTAATTTCACAGGGCTTATGTAATAGCTATTATAAAAATCTGCGGTTAAAAGCGCTAATACTCAAATTTTCGTCCCTCTCGAACAAACTAAAAAATAAAGGTGCTAATTTCACACCTTACCATATTAACAAACAGGTGAAGCCATGACTGCTGTATTATCACAATCCCCAACTTGGACTTTTCCCTTTTGTCCCGAACCCCCCGATTGGTTCCTGGATTGGGACAGCATTCAAAATCATTTCGATTGGATTCAAAACTTAAAAGGCTGTCAGCAAGACCCGATTTACCACGCCGAAGGAGACGTTTTAATTCATACCAAAATGGTCTGCGAAGCATTAATCTCATCCCCAAATTGGCGTCAATTACCCGTGCAAGAACGATCGATACTTTTTGTCGCCGCTTTGCTGCATGATGTCGCCAAACCAGCCTTTACAAAAATAGAAGCCGACGGCAGAATTAGCTCAAAAGGTCACGCCCGCCAAGGTGCGAGAATGGTCAGACAAATTTTATCTCAATTCGACCCACCTGTGCAGTTTGAGATTCGCGAAACAGTGGTGGCGATCGTCCAATTCGGCAGTTTACCCATCTGGCTAATCGACAAACCCAACCCCCAACAGTCTGTAATTAAAGTCAGTCAAGTTGTCCGCTGCGATTTCCTCGCACTTTTAGCCGAAGCAGACGTGCGCGGCCGCCACTGCGCCGACAGACAAGAACTGCTTGATAAAATAGAACTATTTCGGGAGTTTTGTCAAGAAAATAATTGTTTGGATACTCCTCGACAATTCCCCTCAGCACACAGCCGATTTATCTACTTCCGCAAAGACAACGGCAACCCCGATGCTGAAATGTTTGACGATACAAAATGCGAAGTTGTTTTGATGTCGGGTTTGCCCGGAAGTGGCAAAGATTATTGGATTAGAGAAAACCTGCCCAATTTGCCTATAATTTCTTTAGATGCGCTGAGGTTGGAGATGAATATATCGCCGGAAAAAAACCAAAGTGATGTTGTAGAGAAAGCAAAACAAAGAGCTAAGGAATATTTGCGATCGGGAACTTCTTTTGTGTGGAACGCCACGAATACAACCAAACAAATGCGGCAGCAATTAATTGATTTGTTTGCTGCTTACAAAGCGCGTATTCGCATTGTTTACATCGAAGTACCGATCGCAGAAATACAGGAGCGCAACCGTTCCCGCACTGCCCCAGTCCCAGAAGCAGTGATTCAAAAATTAGCCGATCGCCTGGATATTCCAGATATCACAGAAGCGCATCAGGTAGAGTGGATTGTAAGCGATCGCGCTTAATAGTGGCAATCCACCCGCTAGCGCCCGTATTACTTCAACGCGCTACTAATTCCTTTTTCCCTAAAATAGAATCGTCATAATGCGCCAACAAATCAGCAGGGTGATCGTAAATTTCCGCAGCATTTGCCAGCGAAGCATCATCGAAACCTCCGCACCGAAAAGCAATTACTGGCACCCCGCACTTGCCCGCAGCTTCGATATCGTAAGGAGTATCAGCTAACATCACAGTCTGACTCGCTTCCATCTGCAATTTTCTCAAAGCAGCTTCCACAATATCCGGTTCCGGTTTAGAAGCTTCCGCATCGCTAGATGTCGTGGCTTGATCCAATAAATCGTCAACTTGTGCAGCTTTCAGCAAACCGGAAAGTTCTTCAGTGGTAGCTGAAGTAGCAATAATTAACCGCAATCCTTCTTTCTGCATTTTTAACACCAAATCCCGCGAACCGGGGGTTGGTGAAAGATCGGGAGAAAAGCGGTTAATAATCAGTTCTTTGCGCCGCTGTGCAATCTTTTCCCCGTCGCCTGCTTCGTCGGAAAGTCCTGATACCATTTTGGGTATAACTTTGTCGCCTCCCATCCCAATTAGCGGGCGAACTTTCTCGAACGGCACCTCGTAGCCGTAAGCCGCAAATGCCTCTACCCAAGCTTGAGCGTGGGCGTCATTGCTGAGCGTCAGAGTACCGTCAATATCGAGAATTACTGCTTGCAATTGCATAAGTTATTTGCTCTTACTTATTAGACTTCTTGCCAAAACCTGATTTGTACTAAAAACTTCACTTTTTAACTAATTAATTAGCCAATCAGCGAATAAACTTCTTACTACTAACCTGTGGTTAGTAGTAAGAAGTTTAGTTTTTTCTGAGGTTAGTAATAAGGACGTTAGTCCTTAATTACTTAATTAGTCAATCGGGGACTGAGAACCTTACTATAGCGGTTCTCAAGCGTCGTGAGGTATGCCCTATGCCCTATGCCCTATGCCCTATGCCCTATGCACGTCGGGTACCTCATGTTACTGAGAAAGGCTATATTAACTTTTTGATTGCCTATTTCATGCCACTGGCGTGCAATTTTGGTTCGGGCGGCGGCGGTACTGGTTCTGGCCCTAACGGTTGGGGATTGGCTACATATTCAAACTCGCCTTTGCCGTCCATTGATTTGCCTTTCGCCCAGCGTCCCTCGCTACTTTCGGAACCTTCAGAATGATTCCAAAACTGATAAGCAAATTCTGATTTTTCCAACTCCTGCGGGAAGGAACTCGGAACGGGTGTTGTTTCCATTCCCGAACTTTCTAAATCTTCGATCGCCGCCAGCCACAAATTTTGGTGCATCGTGTCGCGGGCGATCATAAAACTCAGGGTGTCTTTCACGCCCGGATCGTCTGACATTTCATACATCCGCACAGCCTGCAATCTTCCTTGCGATTCGGCGTGCAAATTCGAGCGAAAATCTGCTAAAAGATTGCCGCTAGCAACGATATAACGGCCGTTCCAGGGATACCCTACGCTGTCGCTAGGAAGTGCGCCCAAACCCGATACAATTGCGTGCTGCGGATTCATGCTGGCGGCGATCGCATCTCGCGGGCTGTTTCCACCCATCACAGCACCCACCACAGCATCCTTGAAACCATCTTCTTGCATAGATACAGGAGCTTTATCTAACAAGTGAGCAATCATAGTTGCTAACATCTCGATATGCCCGATTTCTTCTGTACCGACATCAAGCAACATATCGCGATATTTGGCTGGGCCTCGGCAGTTCCAACCTTGAAATAGATACTGCATCATCACAGTCATTTCGCCAAATGTACCGCCAATTAGTTCTTGTATTTTCTTGGCGTAAACGGCATCTGGCTTTTCTGGTCTTTTGTAATACTGTAGTGGCTTCTTATGGTAAAACATGGGGAATTCCTCCCAGGGTGTTTTGAACAAGTTTCATTATTTGTAACGCTGCCACCGATGGAGGGGAATCAGCTTTTAGTCATAAAGAAATTAAATCAAGCCCGGTTATCTTTATCACTTTAGTTTAATGCAGTTTGTCGCGGTCGCGAACTAAGACTCTCTTAAATTTGGTCGATCGTACATTCTATTGAAACAACCACAGCGCTGTACCCTCCGGCTGTCAAAAAATACGTCAAAACCACCCTCGTGCAGGGGTTTTAACCCCTATCGGAGAGCAGTTTTTCGGGTTAAGCGGACACTTATGTGCTGTGTCCATCCCCTACCTTCCAATCCTCCTTGTTAAGGGGGATTGGAAGAATCAGGGGAATCAATGAGTTTGATAATTTTCCTCAGTCCAGCAACGCGGCAGAGTTTCACCGGAAGGAAAGACTAA
The DNA here is from genome assembly GCF_036700645.1 of Microcoleus sp. S36b_A4. NCBI lineage: Bacteria > Bacillati > Cyanobacteriota > Cyanophyceae > Oscillatoriales > Microcoleaceae > Microcoleus > Microcoleus sp. S36b_A4. The sequence goes on from NZ_JAUBPI010000113.1 coordinate 6,346, forward strand.
ATTACTTTTTGGAAAAGTTGCTTTCTCTTGCTCTTCTTGACCAGCTTGATTTTTTCCCGACACTTCTTGTTTTGTAGGGCTGATTAAAGCATCTACATCGAGGATTTCAATCAAGTCGCCTGATTCTTTTTCTTGTAAAAGCATAGTTTCTCCGTGAAGGGTAAATGCGAGTTAGGGTTTGAGGACAACTTTGATGCAGTTGTCTTTTTTGTTTTTGAAAATGTCGTAGGCGTGGGGCGCTTCATCCAATTTCATTCGGTGCGTAATTACGAATGACGGGTCAATTTCGCCTTTTTGAACGCGATCGAGCAAAGGCCGCAAATAGCGGTGAACGTGCGTCTGTCCCATTTTCATGGTCAAGCCTTTGTTGAAAGCTGCACCTAATGGCACTTTGTCAACGAAGCCACCGTAAACGCCGGGAATTGACACTGTGCCACCCTTGCGACACGCGACGATTACTTGTCGCAGGGCCGTAGGTCGATCGCTCTCCAACCGCACGGCTTGCTTGGCTTTGTCGTACAAAGCGTCGAGACCGGTGCCGTGGGCTTCCATTCCCACCGCGTCGATGCAAGAGTCGGGTCCGCGTCCCCCCGTCATTTCGGTGACGGCTTCCCCGGCGTCTATTTCTTCGTAATTGATGACTTCAGCTTTGGCCGCGGCCGCCATTTGCAAGCGTTCCGGTACGCGGTCGATCGCAATTACTCGATCGGCCCCCAGCATAAACGCGCTTCTGATCGCAAATTGCCCGACTGGCCCGCATCCCCAAACTGCTACAGTATCCCCCGGCTGAATGTCGCAGTTTTCGGCCGCCATGTAACCAGTAGGAAAGATATCGGTGAGGAACAATACTTGTTCGTCCGAAAGTCCGTCGGGAATTTTTAAAGGGCCGACATCTGCAAACGGAACCCGCGCGTATTCTGCTTGGCCTCCTGCATAGCCGCCCGTTAAATGTGAGTAGCCAAACAGTCCCGCCGGGGAATGACCGAACATTTTTTCAGCCAGCCCAGCATTGGGGTTGGAGTTGTCGCACAGCGACCACAAATCGCGGTTGCAAAAGAAGCAACTGCCGCAAGAAATAGTAAAAGGAATGACGACGCGATCGCCCTTTTTTAAGTTCTTGACTTGGCTGCCGAGTTCGACTACTTCCCCCATGAATTCGTGCCCCATGATGTCGCCCGATTGCATTGTCGGGATGAAGCCATCGTAGAGGTGCAAATCTGAGCCGCAGATTGCTGTAGACGTGATTTTAACTATTGCATCGCGCGGGTTGATAATTGTTGGGTCTGGTACATTATCAACTCGCACATCATTTGCTCCGTGCCAGCAAAGAGCTTTCATTATTTCGTTCTCCTCTAGTTAACTACTAGCTAGCAGATTTTTGATTGTGAATCTTAAAATTACTACGCCGATTAATTACTAACTTGGATTTCTTTAATTTTAAGCATATAAAATATATTTTATCTCTATCCAAGGTATAATTTACAAATCTATCTTCCGGCTGTTTTCAATAACAAAAATGTAAAGTTTCTCCCCAGGCTAAAGTGCGGGAGATTTCACATTCTTCTGTTAAGCCCCAACAGTTATAGCAACCGCACCCGACTTTTAGAACGTTCTTAATTGCTGAAACCGTTGCCGAAGATTGCTTCTTCCTTTTCTCATAGATAACTAAAGCCTTTTTCCTTCTCTCCTAGATAACTAAAGCCTTTTTTCTTTTTCCTTCTTCCTTCTTCTTTCTTCCTTCAACATCTGCTATAACAGCTAACAACTACATAGCTGAGATTGTTTTTGTCGCTCGGCGATTGCTATTCTCTCACAATAGATAAAATATCCGCCCTAAGTCTCACTGGAGCGGCTGTTTTGACTCACATTAGATAAGTATTGACCTAAAACCTCTCAAGTAAAAGCGGGTTGATCGATTATTAAGTAGGATGCGTGAGTTTCGTATCGCTCAACACTCTTCACCAATATTGAGAATCACGCACCCTGCTTAAGGAGGATTAATCGTCAAATATTGTATCATTAGTTATAGCTAAAAGCCGAGCTTGCGCTAAAGTTGTTAAAGATTAAAATTTATCGATCGCCTTTTATGCCTTACACTGCATCTACCCCAACAGACCCCACTCAACCCAACATCCGCAATGCCGACCACCGCCTACTAGAATTCACCAAGCTGACGCCGATGATGCAGCGGTATGTGGAAGTGAAAGAACAGTATCCCCACGCACTTTTATTGTTTCGAGTTGGAGATTTCTTTGAGTGTTTTTTCCAAGATGCAGTTACTATTTCGCAGGAATTAGAACTTGTTTGTACTAGCAAAGAAAGCGGCAAGGAAATTGGCAGAGTGCCGATGACAGGAGTGCCGCACCACGCCCTCGATCGCTACACTTCAATGTTAGTAGAAAAAGGGTATGCTGTGGTAGTTTGCGATCAAGTTGAAGATGCCTCGATTGCTGCTAAAGAAGGTCGTCAAGTCAAGCGAGAAATTACCCGCATTCTCACTCCAGGAACCTTGACTGATGACGGAATGCTCAAACCCAGGCAAAATAATTTTTTAGCAGCAATTGTGATAGCCGGGGAACATTGGGGATTGGCTTATACAGATATTTCTACGGGAGAATTCGTCACTACCCAAGCAGACACTTTAGAACAATTAACCCTTGAATTGCTGCGCTTGCAGCCTTCGGAAGTCTTGGTACCGACTAATGCGCCGGATTTGGTGACTATGTTGAGACCCGGAGAGAAATCAGAGCATTTGCCCGATTGTTTGCCGAATTCGTTTTGCTATTCTTTGCGATCGCAAATTCCGTTTACTTTGCCCGAAGCAAAACAGAGAATCCTGCAAAAATTCAAAGTGCGATCGCTTGAAGGTATGGGATGCGGTCATTTGCCCCTCGCAGTGCGCGCCGCCGGCGGTTTGTTGCAATATCTCGAAGAGACTCAAAAGGAAAAAGCAGTTTCTTTGCAAAGATTGCACACTTACACTCTCACCGATTTTCTCATACTCGACTACCAAACCCGCCGCAATCTCGAAATTACTCAAACAGTGAGAGATGGGGTTTTTCACGGTTCGCTGCTGTGGGCGATAGACAAAACCAGCACCGCAATGGGAGGCCGCGCTTTGCGCCGCTGGGTTCTGCAACCTTTGCTCAACATTAAAGGCATTAGCGCTAGACACGACACGATCCAAGAATTAGTAGAAAATAACGGTCTGCGCCAAGATTTTCAGCAGTTGCTGCGCCAAATTTACGACATCGAAAGACTGACAGGCCGCGCGGGTTCTGGAACAGCTAGCGCGCGGGATTTGGTTGCTTTAGCTGATTCTCTCTCGAAACTGCCGGAATTAGCCTCGATCGCAGCCCAAGGGCGATCGCCCTATTTGAAAGCGCTGCAAAATGTACCGCCAATTCTCGAAGAATTAGCAAGTAAAATTCACGCTCATTTAGTTGATGAACCGCCGATTCATTTAAAAGAAGGAGGTTTGATTCGATCGGGAATCAATCCCATGCTAGATGAAATGCGCCACACTGCATCAGCAGACCAAGAATGGATTGCAAATTTAGAAGCAACTGAGAGAAAACGTACCGGAATTTCTAATCTAAAAGTTGGCTACAATAAAGCTTTCGGCTATTACATTAGCATTACCAAATCGAAAGTAGACCAAGTGCCGAAGGACTACACCCGCAAGCAAACTCTCACCAATGAAGAACGTTATAGCACTGAAGAATTAAAAGAAAGGGAAGTGCGAATTCTGACAGCGCGGGAAGATTTAAATCAATTGGAATACGATATTTTTGCTAAAGTGCGATCGGAGGTAGGAGAACACGCCGAAATTATTCGCAACGTTTCCCGCGCCGTGGCGGCGGTCGATGTTTTGTGCGGTTTAGCAGAAGTAGCAGTTTACCAGAATTACTGCCGCCCAACTATGACAGAAAGTCGGGAAATTAAAATTATTGAAGGTTGTCATCCTGTGGTGGAAAAGTCTTTGCCGCCGGGATTTTTTGTACCTAATTCTGCTTTTTTGGGCCGGGAAGAATCGCTAAACCGCCCAGATTTAATTATTTTAACCGGGCCGAATGCTAGCGGGAAAAGCTGCTACTTGCGGCAGGTGGGTTTGATCCAGTTAATGGCGCAGATGGGCAGTTATGTGCCGGCGAAAGCTGCGAGTTTGGGAATTTGCGATCGTATTTTTACCCGCGTCGGGGCAGTAGATGATTTGGCAACTGGTCAGTCTACGTTTATGGTGGAAATGAACGAAACTGCAAATATTCTCAATCATGCGACGCCGCAATCATTGGTTTTATTAGATGAAATTGGCAGAGGAACGGCAACCTTTGACGGACTTTCGATTGCTTGGTCTGTGGCAGAATATTTAGCAACTGAGATTCGGGCGCGGACAATTTTTGCGACTCACTATCACGAGTTAAATGAGTTAGCTTCTATTTTAGATAATGTCGCAAATTATCAGGTTACAGTGAAAGAGTTGCCGGATCAAATCGTATTCTTGCACCAAGTTCAGCCGGGAGGTGCTGACAAATCTTACGGAATTGAAGCGGGGAGATTGGCCGGTTTGCCGCCGTCGGTGATTGACAGGGCGAGACAGGTGATGAAGCAGATTGAGAAACATAGCAAAATTGCGATCGGGCTAAGAAAGGGTGTTAAAAAAAATGGTAAAAAAGAGTCTGATGGCGAACAGTTGGATATTTTTGATGATTGAAATTTCCGGTGGTAAAAAAAGTTTGTAGTAACTTATATATTGCACCATTTTCAATAAGCCTTTCAGGGGCGGACAGGATGCCCACCCCACAAGAAAATTAAATTTTTGTGGCACAGGCATCCTGCCTGTTCTTGAGCATGGTGCAATATCTCAGTTACTACTTTTACAACAAACCAGGAACGCTGCAACAACTCTAACGTCCATTTTGCAACTTTCTTACCTCTTTGTGTACGCTCATCCCAATTTCCAAAGCCTCATTTAGCAATCGGCCATATTCAGTCGCCCGATCGCTCACATCCACCGCCATCAAAGCAGCTAAATTACTTTCAATATTAGCAAATAGCTCGTAACGGCGACCGATAAACTGCTGATTTTCTCTGAGAATTTTTTCTGTTTTCAAAGCACAGACTAAACTTTCTCTAGTGATTTTTAATGCTTCAATTGCATCTCCTCGGTTAATTAAATTGGCTTGTAAATTGCCAGCATCCGTTAGGCGATCGATAATATCTAAAGCCTGAATCACCTCATGATACTTCTCAACTTCATCCAGCAGACCCGCTAGCGTTGCCAGAGGTTTTGCCTTAACCCATTTATAGACATTCCAAGCAACAGTAATCGCCAGCGACCAACCCAAAGTTAGTTGTAAAACACGGACAAATATGTCTGAATCGCTAAATAAACCAACATTATGTTTATTAGCCAGTAAAGCAACAGGCAGCGAAACAACTAATGTCACGCAAAATATCAGCAACTCATTCACCAAAATAGAAAACAGCTTTTTGCCGTCCCGGAGTGCAGCAGGTCTGTAAAAATCTGCTGCAAAACCGTCGCTCAAAGCTATTCCGCTCAAATCCTCCAACTCCTTCTCAGAAATTTTTAACTGTTCCAAATCCGCTTGTATCACTCTTCAAAATCTCCTTTAATTGGGATTAATTACGATCCTCCCAGAGACATAATTGATTGCCACAGACTCATATAAAAATTGCTTTCTCGGTCTCGGAACAGTTGAAAAGCCATTCCCGGCGACCCCAAAAATGGTCTCAGCGTCCATCCCAACTGAGTCCCAACAAACGCATAAAGTCCCAACCAAAAGCGCAAAATATTTAGCCTGATGTCTTTGCCTTCCGCATCTTGTTCTGACAGAAAGTGCATTCCTTGATAAATGAAACTTACTCCCAAAAATCCTGTGATTGCCATTATAGCAACATTCAGCAACAGATAAAAATTGTAATTGGTACTGCTTATGAGGAAAAACAAACTAACAGGTGCAAATCCAAACAGCAAAACGCTAATCATCGCCATCGCTGTCATCAACAATGTCAAATACTGCTCAAAAGTTCGTTTTGAACCAAACATGACATTAAAAAAGTACAGTGTGGGAAAGCAGATAATCAGCGTCAGCAAGTAAAGTGCTGGCAACTTAATTGCTGAAACCAGACATTGCATCCACGTACTAGAGGCACCTAATATTGCTCCGTAAATGCCAAAAAATACGGTACTAGAAATCAACAAACCGAAAATTTTAGATTTGAGCTTGACACCTTGGCGAATTTCTTCGAGAAACTGTTGCCGTTCCCGTAGCAAATACATTACTACTGAAAAATATTTCACGGGTTCTCCTTGTGACTGATGCGACTCCGAATCAGTCATAACTCAAGCTGAGTGCGCTCGGCAAGCTTGTCAAATCAGGGCACTCTATGTTAACCCATTATTCTTGTACCCAGCTCACCACAAGCTGAGAGGTGGAGGCGTTTTGAGAGATACTTGCAAAGCTAAACGGCTCAAACTGAATACAGTTATGCTTTGTATTCAATTTGTATTCATTCGTCTCCAAATTGTCTCCACAAAGGGCGATGGGGTAGTCATTTGATACTCAGTTTGGTCGTTCCGTAGTCAAATCGTAGTCATTTTGTATCCAATTTCTAGTCAATTTCTAGTCAACTTGAGCCATGACAAAGCGCAAAAAGCAGCAATAAAAAACCTCAAACCGTTGATTTCTAGTTGGTTTGAGGTTTTTGTAGGCGTAAGCGGGCAGCGGGAATCGAACCCGCATAGTTAGCTTGGAAGGCTAAAGTTTTACCACTAAACTATGCCCGCGCACAGAAACTAAACATACCACACGTCTCTGGGAATTGCAATAGGCCTGTGCAAAATTTTTGAATACCTCCCTCCCGCTGGCTGAATCGGGACTTGCGACCCGATCGCGCCTACAATCCCCGTCTCCCATGCAGGGTAAGACTTTACGGGTGGAAATAATCGTAAATTTGCTGCGCCAGACGCGGGCCAATCCCAGAAACTTCTGCCAACTGTTCGGGAGTCGCTAAACGGAGATAGTCGATCGACCGAAAATGTGCCAACAATTGTTTTTGTCGGTGGTGTCCCAATCCGGGAATTTCATCAAGGCGCGATCGCTTCATTCTCTCGCTTCTTCGATCCCGGTGAAAACTCACAGCAAACCTGTGCGCCTCATCCCGCACCCGGCGCAATAATTGTACCCCAGGCTGCTCAGAATTAGTTGGCAGCGGCAAAGATTCCCCCGGCAAAAATATCTCCTCTCGCTGCTTTGCCAAACTGACAACGCGCAACTCTTCTAGCAAATTCATCTCCCGCAAAACAGCCACAACAGCTGACAGTTGACCTTTGCCACCATCTATCATAATTAAGTCGGGTTTGTCGGAGATAGTATGAGAAACGGAGGATAAATTGCTGAGTTTTTCCGGTTCTTCTAACTGGCTAAATCCATCTTCCATCTTCCCTCTTTCTTCTTCCTTCACTCCTCGGAATCGGCGACCGATAACTTCTGCTAAACTAGCAAAATCATCAGAATGACCCGATTTAATTTCAGGATTTTTAATTTTGTAATGGCGGTAGTGTTGATTAGCCGGCAAACCGTCAATAAATACGACGCGGGAAGCTACGGCGTCAGAACCTTGAATGTGAGAAATATCGTAACCTTCAATGCGGCGAGGAACTTCTGGCAAATCGAGAATTTCTGCTAAATCTTCCATTGCTTGAGAATTGCGATCGCTCAATCTTTGCATTCTCGCCAATTCATACTCAGCATTGCGTTCCACCATCTCAATCAATTCTGCCTTAGTTTGCCGCTGTGGCGTCAAAATCGTAACTTTTCGCCCCTTACGATTGCTCAACCAATCTGCTAATATTTCCGCTTCTGGCAATTCGTACTGCACTGAAATTTCGCTGGGAATTTCTACAGATTCGACATTTTGATAGTGTTCTTCCAACACTCGCTGCAAAATCGCTCCGGCCTCTACCCCCCCTCGTTCCCCCCCTTGCCAAGGGGGGGAGGAAATAGAAAGTTGAGATAACTCTTGCTCCCCCTTTGCAAGGGGGGGTTGGGGAGGTATTTCCGCCATAAATCCCAATCTTCCGACCAATTGACCAGCGCGAATTTGAAACAATTGAACGCAAGCGTGCTGGGTGTCGGCCGCAAGTGCGATCGCATCTCTGGAAACCGTATCGTCTGGCAAAGAGACTTTTTGACCCGCACTTAAAGACTGCAAACCCTTAATTTGGTCGCGAATGCGCGCCGCAGTTTCAAAGTTTAAATCTTCGGCTGCCTCTTCCATTTGGGGTTCTAAAATATCGAGCAATTCCTGAGTCCTTCCCTGGAAAATCATCGCTACTTTTTGGATGATTTTTCGGTATTCCTCCGGCGAAGTTAAGCCTTGACAAACGCCAACGCAGCGCCCGATGTCGTAGTTGAGACAGGGACGGTCTTTAAACAGCGGTTGAGGGCGCTGCCGCAGGGGGAAAATTCGCTTAATTAAATGTAGCGTACTCCGCAGCGCCCCTGTATCGACGTAAGGGCCGTAATAGCGGTCTTTTGCACTACCGGCGCGGCGTTTGCGGGTGATAAAAATGCGCGGGTATTCCTCCGACCAAGTGATGCACAAATAAGGATATTTTTTATCATCTTTGAGGAGGACATTAAAGTAAGGTTGGTGCTGTTTTACGAGGTTTGCTTCTAATGCTAAAGCTTCCGCTTCTGTATCGGTGGCGATGAATTCAATTTCGCGCACTTGCTGCACCATCATCGCGATGCGGGGACTGAGATTTTGGCTTTCGCGGAAGTAGGAACGGACGCGGTTTCGGAGTTTTTTTGATTTGCCGATGTAAAGGATGCGATCGCTCTCGTCTCGCATTAAATATACACCAGGAACCGCCGGGATTTCTTTGAGGCGACTTTCTAGGCGTTCCGAGTCTTTAACTAACGGCAGAGTTTTTGTGGATGGCATTGCAAGCTATCTCAGCAAAATAGAGACTGATTGTACACTCTTTTATTTTACCTTAATTATGTCTAGTTTGACGGCTGCTACCGTCGCCAAACCCAGCGACTACACTTGAAAATCTGTTACAATATCTGAGATAAAAACTTGCGAGTGCGTTCTTCCTTCGGGTTCTGAAAAAATTCTTCTGGCTTCGCTTCTTCAACTAAAACGCCGCCATCCATCAACACAATGCGATCGGCAACTTCGCGCGCAAACCCGACTTCGTGAGTCACTACTACCATTGTAATTCCCGTTTGAGCCAAATTTCGCATTACATCTAACACTTCCCGCACCATCTCCGGGTCTAATGCTGATGTCGGTTCATCAAACAGCATGATTTTAGGCTGCATTGCTAGAGAACGTGCAATAGCGACCCGCTGCTGCTGTCCTCCAGACAACTGTCCGGGATATTTTTTTGCTTGTTCCAAAATTCCCACTCTTTCTAACAATTGCATCGCCACTTCTTCGGCTTTTTTCTTCGGCCAGCGGCGCACCCACACCGGCGCTAGCATGACGTTTTGCAAGACTGATAAGTGGGGAAACAGGTTGAATTGCTGAAACACCATTCCTACTTCGCGGCGAATTGTCTCGATGTTGCGTAAGTCGTGTGAAAGTTCGATTCCGTCGATCGTAATTTTACCTTGCTGGTATTCTTCTAAGGCGTTGAATGTGCGAATAAACGTCGATTTTCCCGATCCCGATGGCCCCATCACGACAACGACTTCGCCCCGGTCTACGGTCATGCTAACGCCGCGCAGTACGTGAAATTGTCCGTACCATTTGTGGACGTTTTCTGCTACGATTACTCTTTCTGGGCTTGTTTGCTGAGTTTCCATAATTTTTGACTTTTTAACCGCAGATGAGCGCTGATGAACGCGGATGAACGCAGATATTTTTTTACCTTTGACCTACTCCTAATGTTCGCTCTATTTTGCGACTGGCTAGGGATATGGAGTAGCAAAATATCCAATAAATGATGCCTACGAAGATGTAAACTTCGGCGTATCTGCCGATATAGGATGGATTTGCTAAAACTGCGCGGGATATTCCGATTAATTCTAACATTCCGAATAGAGACAACAGGGATGTATCCATAAATAATCCGATGAATTGACCGCCGATCGCCGGAATGACTATTCGCAATGCTTGAGGCAGTACAATTAAAATTGTAAGCAGGGGTGTATTGAGTCCGATCGACCTAGCTGCTTCTATTTGTCCCCTAGGCACGGCCTGCAAGCCACCGCGCACGTTTTCCGCCAAGTATGCTGCACTAAATAACGTTAATCCAGCAATGGCTCTAATCACTCTATCCAATTTCGGATATTCGGGCGGCAAGAAGAGTTGCAGCATCACTTGACCTAAAAACAAAATGCCAATTAATGGTAAACCCCGAATAATTTCAATGTATAAGGTTGATAACAGTCTTACAACTGGCAAAGAACTTTGTCTGCCGAGTGCTAGCAATACTCCCAAAGGAAAGGAAAGCACAATACTAATAACTGCTAAAAACAGGGTCAATACTAAACCGCCCCAATCATTTGTTGACACTTCTGTCAAACCCAACCCGCCTTTAATTAACCACAAAACTATTGGGAAGGAAAGAACCCAAATTGCAGGCATCCAGTCCATGATTTTTGGGTAAATTTGCCTTCCGATGACATAGCTGGAGGCGGCTGCGATAATAATTCCTAAGAGGTAGAGGCGAGAGGTTAGGTCGATCGGCGAAATGACCGCACCCACAACCGCAGCACCTAGTATAATTAGTAAAGGCGGATTCCAAAGACGTTCTTGCCGCTGAATGTTTCCCCAAGTTAATCCTCCCAACAAGGCAATTATGGCCGTTACTATCCACAGCCTCCAGTAGGAGTCGCGGGGAAATCTTCCGGCGAAAAATAGTGGCAAGTTAGCTTCTAACACGCGCCATTGAGCTTTTGTTGTTGTCCAAACGATAATTCCTTTAATAGTTTGGAAGGCGATAATTAGGCAAACTACTGTCAGAATGCTGTTGTACCAGGTACTAAATAGGTTTTTGCGCGCCCAATTCCAAGGGGTAGACGATTCGGTGGCTGGGGGCGGTAATATGGGGAGAGTTTCCATCTAGCGGTTTTCCATCCTATATTTTATTAACCCGCGTAGGCGGGTTTTGTTTGTGTACACGCGATTTCCAAGAGACTGTTGGCGAATGTCTGAGGGGTTTCACCCCTCAGACATCGCCGTCCTGAATAGGCAGAATGATTGTGTA
>NZ_JAUBPI010000114.1:0-16946 GCF_036700645.1 Microcoleus sp. S36b_A4
TACTCACGATTATCTCGGATGATTTACTTTTATCCCCTCCATCTGCCTATGTGCCAGTTGGGGGTGCGGAATGTGGGCTACAACAGCGTCTATACACCGATAGTCATCTTATGGGCGATGGTATCTCAGGTACTAGATCCAGACAAAAGTTTGAGTCAAGCGGTGAAGCGGATGAGTACCTGGCTGAGTGTAGCTGGAGTCAAGCCTCCTTCTTCAGACACGGGGGCATACAGTAAAGCTCGTCAACGACTACCTGAAAGATTTGTCCAACAGTTAGTACCCATAGTGGCAGAGGCATTAGAAAAGCAAGTTTCAACAGAACAACAATGGTGTGGGCGCTCGGTACGGGTTCTAGACGGAACAACTGTGCTCATGAGTGATACTGCTACTAATCAAGCCGAGTATCCGCAACACAGCAATCAAAAAACTGGGTGTGGATTTCCGATTGCAAAAATGGTAGTACTCTTTTCATTGCTCACAGGTGCAGTGGTATCGGCTGGTATTGCTTCATTGGCGACGAGTGAGATTGTGATGAGTCGCCTGCTGTATGCGAATTTAGTTCCCTCCGATGTGATATTAGCCGATAGAGCTTACGGCAATTATGTCGATTTAGTTTTGGTAAAACAGCAGGGAGCAGACGCTGTTTTTCGGAAAAATCATCTCCGTAAGACCGACTTAAGGGCGGGGTAAGAAGTTGGGAATTGGTGACCATCAAGTAGTCTGGAATAAGCCCCAACAGTGTCCCAAACACATGAGTAATGAGGAATTTGAGGAATTACCATCTAATTTCATTGTTCGGGAAGTCTGCTTGCGAATTCAACGCCGTGGCTTTCGAGCTGAGCGTATTATTGTAGTCACAACGTTACTGGATGCCCAGCGCTACACTGTTCAAAAATTAACTCAGTTATATGGACGGCGCTGGTCTGCTGCTGAGGTTAGTCTCCGGCATCTTAAAACAACTTTGAAAATGGAGATGTTAACAGCTAAAACTCCGGCAATGGTCAGAAAGGATATCTGGGCACACTTATTGGCTTACACTTTATTACGTACCATTATGTGGCAGGCCGTATCTTCGTCAGAACATACAGCTTTTCAACTCTCCTTCCAATCAACTCGACAGCAGTTTAATCAGTTATTGACGTTGTTGGCAACTACAGGAAAACACCAACAGCGACAATGACATCAATTGCTGTTGGAGCAGGTGGCAACTAATTTACTTACGATGCGACCCGATCGTTCCGAACCTAGGGTGTTGAAACACAGACCGAAGCCCTATCCTCGAATGCAGGAACCTCGCTCTATCTTAAAAGGTAAACAGGCTAGGCGAGCGAGACTTTTTCAGTGACATTGGACTTCAGTCCTCACTATAGTTTTTAGTTTTTTATGAAAAAACTCCTTACTACCCTCGCAACGTTGCTAATTTTATGGTGAATTTAGTAGCAAGTCTAATTGCGTATACATACCAAGCTCAAAAGTTATCTATGTATGACATAGAGGCTCCTATTTCCACTTTTAATTAATTCGGATTTCCGCCGTCGAACTCACCTTCAGAAACACTCTATGTTGACCGTTGCACTCGTCCGCTTCGAACTTGCGTTATATAGCGTTTTGTAGGGCAATTACCCGTCGTTAAACCCACATTCGGCAGTTCTTAACATAGTCAAAAATATGTTGACGATCAAACATCATCCTAGTAACTTAATTCCCAACATATTCTCGATAATTAATGACTATGGAGCAACCAGAAACACTCCTTAATGAAAACTCATATTTCTACATATCAGCGTTCGGCTTGTAGAGAAAGAATTACAGCCATCTCTTACCAATAAATCCCCAATTAATGTTAAAACCTGCGGAATGTGGGGTTAAACTTATATCTTGCACCATTCTCAATTAGCGTTTTAGGAACAGGCAAGATGCCTGTTTTACAAGAAAATCTACTCCTTGTGGAACAGGCATCTTGCCTGTTCTTGAGAATGGTGCAAGATGTGGGGTTAAACCTATCTATAGGATTGTTGCCTGAGTCCTAAGAATTTTCTTTGAGTATTATTAAAAAACTTTGCGATTTCAGGGTTGAAACTTTTTCCATAGATAAGATATACCTATTGAGCTGACCAGGAGCATCTGATGATGAGTAGTTCCAGCAGTGACGGTAATTTTTTAGATCTAACTCCCAATTCTGATTACTTCAGGCTAACCCCAGGACTTTTAAATCCCATCAGCGGAGGACTGCGGGCTTTACAAGGTAATGATACTGTGATTGGTTCGGTATCTCCAGAATCGAGCGATGGCGGTGGCGGTCAGAATTTCCTGTTAGGAGGTAGCGGTAACGATTCTCTATTGGGCGGGAACTTTGATGACTTCATCTCTGGCAACTTTGGGAACAATACCCTCGTTGGAGGTCAAGGAACAGACTCGCTGCACGGTAGTCAAGGCAGCGACATACTTACAGGTTCTGATGACCAAGATAGTTCGGTTAGCAATGTGGGTGGAGACACGCTAATTGGTGGTAGTGGCAATGACTCTTTTGTACCCCAAACCGAACGAAAAGCAGCAGTAGGATTAACAGACCTGGGTACTCTGAAAAATTCAATTAGGCTGAATGGCTTCGTAGGTGAAAACAACTTCCAAGATATTTACACTTTCACCACTGACACACCCAGTAGTATCACATTAGAACTCAATGGTTTAAGTGCGGACGCTGATTTACGGTTTGCGAGAGATGCTAATCAAGATGGTAGCCTGAGTCCAGAGGAAATCTATGACTCCCAGAATTTGGGAATTGAGCCAGAAGTAATGATAAGTAGGTTTTCTTTACCAAGTACATACTCTGTCTTAGTTCGACAAGGTGTACGGGGAGCTAACACCAGCTACAACCTGAATATAACTTTCAAGCCAATTCAGGTTTTGCTGAATCAAGTTACTTCTCTTGGTACATTCAGCAGCGGAGTCAAGGGTTCGGGGGATGGCTTTGTTGATGAGAACCAACCTGCGAAACTCTACAAATTTGATCTCCCACAGCCCAGCAACCTTCAAGTCAACTTGCGGGGAATGTGGACAGGTACAGATGCGGATTTAATGCTGTTTCAAGATGTCAACAATAACAACAAGGTTGATTTTGGTGAAATTCTTGGCGTTCCTCAACAGCAAGGCAACAATTCAGAGGAAATTTTCTTTAGGGGTTTATCAGCAGGTACTTATTATCTCGGCGTCAACCCTTTTGTAGGCAGCACACCCTACAACCTCAGCATCTTAGCTGCACCGGCAACAGATAAGTTCAACAGCTTGTTTGGCTACGGACTGGTGGATGCAGCAGCGGCAGTTGCGGCTGCCACTGGTAAACCGCAGTTGGATGCTGCTAACCCGCTCACCAGTGCTGCTAAATTGAATAACATAGGAGACTTAAACCTCCTCAATGTTGCCCCAGCCTGGAAAGCAGGATACACGGGTAAAGGTGTGGTGGTTGCGGTACTGGATAGTGGCGTTGACTTGAGTCATCCCGATTTACAGAGCAATATCTGGCGGAATCCTAAAGAAATTCCGGGGAATGGTATTGATGACGATCTCAACGAAAAAACTGATGATGTAAATGGATGGGATTTTGTAGATGGCGATGCTACTGTCTCCCCAGATTCAAACGATCAGCTTGGGTTTCACGGAACTCACGTAGCAGGAATCATTGGGGCTAAAAGAAATGGAATTGACATCAATTCTCCCAATCCTACACTGGAAATGAATGGGGTCGCTTATGATGCTCAGATTATGCCGATTAGGGTGGGAAGTGTTGGAGGTGATGTATCTGGTCCAAATCTTATTGACGGCATTCGCTATGCGGTAAACAATGGCGCCGATGTGATTAATATGAGTTTGGCCGGAGCAAAGTTCCTCGATCCAAATCTACGGAAAGCCTTAGAAGATGCTAAGGAAAAAGGAGTTTTTGTGGTGATGTCAGCGGGAAATGACAGGGACAAGTTCAACCCTAGCGAACCAAATTTTCCAGCATTTTATGCTTTCGATAATTTGGGAATAGCTGTCGGAGCAGTAACAAGTTTTCCAGGCAAACAGGTAACAGTTTTTTCCAATCCTGCTGGTTCGATACCAACAAATTTTGTGGTTGCTCCGGGCCGTGAAGTCTTATCTACAATTCCGATTACGCTGGGAAACGTAGGTTATGGCTTTCTGCCGGGAACGTCTATGGCTGCTCCCTATGTTGCAGGTGTAGTTGCTCTAATGCTTCAGGCGAATCCAAACCTAACTCCTGACGAAATTTTGGAATTTCTGACTACAACAGCAAAACCTGAAGGAATTACCCCGGAAGTTCGTGAGACTAATTAACAACTACTGGGTAATTTATTGAACCCCGGTTTCTCCAAGAAACTGGGGTTTTGAAGATGTACATTATTTTTATGCAACTACTTACACTTTAGTTAAAGTTGAGTGAGAAATGCCGATCGCACTTTGAGTTTACCAGGGCGATCGCCTGACGGTCAAACTCACGTTACTACAAACAAGTTTTTATACTCTTCTTCCCGTTTATTCGAGCAATTCTACAGTGCCGAGATACCCATCTACTCTGACTTTTTGACCGTTTCGCAAGCGAGTTGTAGCTTCAGAAATATTCATGACTGCGGGAATTTTGTACTCGCGAGCGATTATTGCTCCGTGAGATAGTTGGCCACCAACTTCGGCGATAATTGCTGTTGCTCCTAATAGCAGCGGTGCCCACCCTGCATCGGTGTAGGGGACTACGGCGATCGCATTTTCTCCTAAATCTGTGCTCGCCGTGCGGCAAATCTTGACAAAGCCTTCGACACGGCCAATACTCGCCGGAATTCCCTGGAGGATATTAGTTCCCGATGTTGCGGAGTCGATCGCCCTTGTCTGAGAATTTGGCAGCAAATTGCCGTAGACTACAGGGGGAATCGGGCGATCGCGATCGGCTACCAGGCGATCGCGCCTTTCCCTAATTGTATCCTTAAACGAAACACTCGCACCGCTACGAATCCACTCCTGAATTTCCCCAAATTCCAGATAAAAAATATCCCCGCTTTCCTGAAACACCTCCATTGCCAATCCGCAAACTTCAATCTCCAAAAAAGTCCAGCGCAGGTGAGCCAACAACCGCGCGTAAATTTCGCTAATTTGGTTTTTGACAAGAGTTCTTTCTTGACATTTATCTAATCGCCAATTCTGCGAAAAATTTAATCCTATTTCACGCTTTTCAACTAAATTAGTTTCGGCTTTTTGAGCCATATTTATTAGCAACTTTTGATAAATTTCCGGTTGTTCACGCCAAGTAGGAACAGCAATATCCGTTCCCACCTCGCTCAAATATCCGTAAGTATCAAGCCACTTTTCAAATTCTGCTTGTAAAGCCGGAGTCTCCGCAAATGTCTGTGCTAAATCTGCGACTGAAATAGTTTCGTCAGGCTGCGAAAAAGCAGCTTGCCGCAATTTCTGAGCCAAATGCTGTAAAGCTCGCACCGAAGCAATTTCAGGAGCGCTGTCATTAGCCAGCCAGTCATCATTAACGCGAAAAATAGCCTTGCGAATAGCCAGCCCGATCGGCCCTAATATATTGTAGTAAGTAATCGGTTTCAGCCACTCCTGAATTTGCTCCGCTCTCTCCAACAATTCCGTTAAATATTGATAATCTGGCATTGGGCATTGGGCATTGGGCATTAATATTTCTTCTTCGCTCGAACCTCTTCCTTCTTCCTTCTTCCTTCTTCCCTCTTCCTTATCCAGACTTTGCAGTGCCGGGAGGAAAATAGAACTACGATCGCCCTTAAATTCTGCATTGAGCGCCCTCTCCCGCTGCACCAGACGCCACAAACCAGGCAAATTCGGCAAAATCTTCCCCAAAGGCGGCTTGCCCATCTTTTGCCCTCTCAGCAAAAATTCCAAACCCTGCTCCGGCAATCCCATCATCCGAAAAATTTCGCCCAACAAAGTCGCATTAAAATAGGCGTGAGAACCCAGCAAAGTTGCCGTTTCATTAAAGTTTAAGCCGATCGCGCGATCGCCCAAAACCACCTTGAATATTTCTCCCCAAACGCCGCAAGTCAGCGGCCGATTAATCGACCAAGTTAGCGGGCGAATTGCACCGGGAATCACTTCCGCTGCAATAGTGCGCGTCCAAAACGGCTGCAAATTAGTAATTGGGCGACTTTGCAAAATCCAAACTTTTTCCCCGTCCCAACTCCACTCAATATCCTGCGGTATTCCGTGAAAAAATGCTTCAATCGCTTGGGCTTGTTTCACCAATTCTGCTAAAATCGATTGAGCAATAATTGAATTACTTTGAAGTTCAGTTAATTTGTTTTCTAATAATTCAGGTTGACTAAAATCAATTTCTAAATGAACCGGAGTACATTGTCCGCCGACAACAGCTTCGGCTCCTCCCGGTAAAGCTTCTATAATTACCTGGGAACCACCATCTAAAGGATTGCGGCTGAACATGACTCCCGCAAATTGGCTGTCAATATAAGGCTGAATCAATACAGCCATTTGGGTGTCGGGTAATTGTCGCTGTCGGCGGTAAGCCACAGCTTCGGAAGTCCAATAAGACTGGCGGCAGCGATTAATGCCGTCGAGCAATTCTGCTTCAGTGAAAACAGGGCCAATAGTTTGATATTGTCCAGCCGCTGAACTAATATCGCCGTCTTCTCCCGCAGCAGAAGAGCGCACAATCATTCGATTGGGGATTTGGGATTTTAGATTTTGGATTACAGAATTACTGATTAACAGTCGATCGGCATTTTCCTCATCTCTTCTTCCCTCTTCCTTCTTCCTTCTTCCTTCTTCCTTCTTCCTTCTTCCTTCTTCCTTCGATGGCAATATAAAACCAGCAGGTACATTAAACCCGGCGCGTTTGAGTTGAGACAATTTAGCCGCTTTATCACCGCAGATTGCAGCATCTAAGGAGTCATCAAGAGAAAACAATTGCTCTGATTTAGATAAAGCCATATCATCACCCTGATTGAAATTAATTGCTGTTAACAACAAAGCTAATCCTGTTGCTGCTAAAAATTCGGGCATTGATTGTCCCCACACCCAAACCCAGATAGGAGTACACAGACACCCGCAACGGGAAGCAAAGAGTCTCGCCCGATCACCCTCACCCCACCACCGCTGTGCCAAACCCCACACCAGCAGCCCCCAAATGCCCGATGATACAGCCACCGGCGGCGAAAATACCAAAAGACCCCAAACAGCGTTGGTCACGCCTCCACCTCGGGCGATCGCATATCTGCCCGCAACTAGAGGAATTAACAGGACGATCGCGATCGCAGGTGCATCCGGGAAGCAAAATCGCCCCGCCAAAACCGGCACAATACCCCTGGCAATTTCCGCCAACACCGCAGCAATTCCCGCTAATTTCCCCCCGTGAAGGAAAGCAGCCGACACCCCCACATTCCCTGTACCCAGCGCCCTCAAATCTCGGCGGCTAAACACTCGCACCGCCCATCTCGTTAGCGGTAAAGCACCCAGGCTGAAACTCGCAGCCAACAGCAATGCTATTGTCCCCAACGGCATAAAATCTGCTCTCCTATTTTCAACCTCTAAACATTATGACGACAATTCTGTCAAATTTTCTGTCTTCCGATATATCAACCAGACGGCATTAGCACTTAAGATAATGTAAAAGTAGAGTAGATAAGGATTTAGCCTAATGATAGATATCAGCTTGACCACTCCCATAGCAGTTGTTGTTGCACCCATCAGGCAAGTAATGATTGAGCTGCTGATGCAGCAGCCCGTCCCAGAATCAAGTGTCAGCTTGACGACTCCAATAATAGTTCTTGTTATTGGCTTTATTGCTGCCACTACGATCGGCTCGGTCGCCTGGTATAACTCCAAGCGCCCCCCCGGTTGGGAATCCAAAGAACGCCCTGATTTTGTACCGAAAGTTGATAAAGACGATTTGATTGCTGATGTTTCTGATTCAAAGAAAAAATAGAACAAAGCTGTTTTAGAGCGGAAAAAGCTTTGAGAGGAATAGGAATTACCCTTGCAGAACGAGTCGGTCGGGTGCGCCTTGGCGCGCCTTACGCTATGTAGAAAGGGTTTGAGTGAATAGTTTTAATTGACCGAATGCACTAATTTCCATAAAGGGAGCGCTCATCCCGCGATCGATCGCTTTCTTTAGATTGATGCAAGATATCATTAGATAGATTTAATCAAAGAAATTTAGAAGTTGACTACAGGTTGGAGTTGTCTTGAGATTCAGCCTCTTTTGGGGTGCTGCGTTTGAGATATCTCACCACTTTTTCGTAAATTTGACCGAAAGCATCCAAGATACAAGCCTCCAGATTAATGTGTGGAGAAATAAAAAACCTGTATTCGATGAAACTTGCCCCCCGAATTTATCCCTGGGGTCAATGCTTCAATTCTTTAATCTAAAATCTAAAATCAATTGACTGCTAAGGCGATCACCCCGATGACAATTTTCCCGTTTGATGTCATAAGTTTATGGTTTCGAGGTATTGGCGATGGCTCTCAACCAATGCGGCTGCTTGAGGTCTTGACTCTGTTGCTACCCCTAATTTCGTCCGCTTCAAAACCAGCAGCGTAATATCATCAAATACTTTTTGAGTGCTAATATGTCGCCGCACATCCTCAATCACCGCTTGCTTGATTTCCCCAGCCGATAAATGCCAGTTTTTGCTAATGACTTCACACATCGCCTCTACGCCATATTGTTTTTTGTTAATGTCTTTTGCTTCTGGAATGCCATCGGTATAGAGCACTATACCATCTCCTAGCTGTAGCTCCATTGAAATGTGGCTGATGAACTCAGCAATGTCATCGTCAAGGGCAATGGGAAAACCTAAATCCATCGTATCGATACGTTCAACCTGTCCACCGTTTCGCACAATAATTGTTTCTTCATGCTGACCGCTAATGCTGACGAGTCCTTGGGAGTAATTTAAAATCCCTAGGGTGAGGCTTTTCTCAGATTTCATGCGCTGCACGTTTTTGTAAAGGGTGCGGTTGAGCGCATCTAGGAACCGAACCGGGTCTACTTCACCTATCTCCTTGAGGGTACGAACGGCGGTTTGCGCCATCAGCATCAAGATGGCACTTTCAAGTCCATGCCCCGTGACATCGCCGATGCCCAGAGTGACAACGCCATCGGTGTTTAAGACATCATAGTAGTCGCCGCCGACTTCATCGGCGGCCTCCATGTATGCGGCAATATCGAGTCCTTCAATTTTCAGTTCCTCAGCATTGGGCAGAATCATTTGCTGCATCTGACGCACGATATCCAATTCCGCACCCATGCGGAGATTGTCTTCCTTGAGTCTCTCGTTGAGGGCAATGATTTCTTCGTTAGCGGTTCCTAGTTCTGCGGTGCGTTCTTTAACTTTATCTTCAAGTGTTGCAAAAGACTCCTTTAATTGTCCGCTCATTTTGTTGAATGCAGTTGCTAGATCGTGCATTTCATCAGTCCCCTGGACATGAACAGTTTGATCCCAGTTGCCAGTAGACAACGAAGATGCAGCCTCGCTTAATTGCAGCACAGGCTGAGTTAGTCGCCGCGATAACAGCAGGGCAACGATCGAACTGATTGTTAGCACCACGGCTGAAACTGTCAGCGACCATAACAGTTGATTCTGAAGCGCTGCCTGCACAGGTTTTGTGGAGAGTGAAACCAGAATTGCCCCTGTTATCTGTCCTGTCTCGTCAATTAACGGCGTGGCAACTTTCAAAAAACCATCTGCTTGATAACTTTGGGTCAGTTTTTGAGCTATACTATCCTTCAACCTTTGGGTATCTGTTGGACTCAGTTTTTGACTCAATCCCGAATTGTCTGCCACAGCCGTTGCATTGGTGGTGGCGTTGAGACCGACCACCCAGATCCCACCGATTTCTCCACTCGTTAACAATCGCTTGATCAAGCCATTGATTCCAACTTGTTGGCGCAACCGCTCAATAAACGAAGCGTTATACCCAACCTGCACAATCCGGCGACGATCGACCCCTGCTACTGCCACATATTTGTAGATTTGCTTATCGTACTCTCTTACCTGGGCATCCTGAACAACGGTAGATTTTGCTCCTGTTAGGAGGGGCCAAAACATAGACGCCTGGGGTTGTTTAGCCCGATCAGGACTAAACGTGAACGCGAAGGGAGCATTCTTCAAATAAGCCCGTCCAGTTTCATCCGTAATCCAGAACTCCTCCACGACGGATTTTTTGGCGATCGCACTTAACCGTTGATTGATTTGTTGGGAGCTGAGATTGGCTGCTTCAGCTATAGCAACCAGGTGAGCCGAGATCGTGGCTTGGGCAAGCATATGGTCTGCGATCGTATTTTCCACATCTTTGGGAACTTTCTCAACAAACTGAGCACTGCGAGCCAGGGATTGAGCGACTTGCTTACCTTGTGCTTCAGTCTGTGCCAGGAGAGCGTGTCGGGAAGTCCAGGTCAGCAGAGCAACGGTGGGAACAAGGGCAAGGGAAACCAGCCCGATCGTTGTTAAGAGGATTTGTCTTTGGAGTTTCATAAGATTTCCATGAGTGGGTGGGCTATTCAAAGGGTCAATGCTGGCTACAGAAAAATTTGCCCATTGCCGAAGGAAAGATAACCCACCAACCCCACCGCCGCGACGATTTGCAAAACGAAGGGAACGACGAGGGCAGTACGAAGCTGGAATTTACGAGAAGTATTTTTCCAAGATTTCACGGGTATAAGCTGTTGTACACCTAATTTGACAGTCAATTTTTCTATAATTATTGTGGAACGGGCATCCTGCCCGTCTCTGGATTCAATTTAAATGCGTAGCAACTTAGCGATTAACTAAGAATAATTACGCCTTTAGTATCGCTTCCATTTGTTGCGTGGCGTTATTAGAATTTTCTACCTGTTGCTTCAAAACCCGCAGTGTAATATCATCCCTGGCTTAGCGGGACAAAAACTGCGTTTTAAGCCCAAACGAAGCCTAAACAGGCTTTATATGAAGCTGTAGACATCCTTGTTTTCTTGCGACCCAGATTTCTGAGATTCGCTCTCAGCCGTTTACAGACAATATGCCCTGTACTATACAACTTTTTAGGTCGCATAGGAAAAAGTTTTCCCTCGCAAGCGACACCAATCTGTCGGGAGAGATACGGGCAAAACTTGTGATATAGAAATATTCAATAACACCCTGATGGCAGGGATATCTCGTTATTGTAATAAAAACTCGGTCATTTTATAAAAAGCTTTCCAATCATGTGAGAGCTATCTGGTATTTTATCCATCATTACAATGTTTCTTTACGCCTAAAAGTGTTTAGGGTTTTTCCTGGCTCAGTAAAATAATCTTAAAATTTAAGCTTTCTAACGGAACTTTCCTTGGCATCTTCAGCTAATTCACTCCGAACAAATGTCGAGTGTACCACAGTTAGTCGCTGGAGGAGCTCACGAAATCAACAACCCAGTCAGTTTAATTTATAGTAAAATAGTTCATGTTAATTAATCGGTTTGAGAGTTCTTCAACCTGAGTGAAATTTACCAAAAATACTGTTGGGGATTCCAATCATAAATAACCTACAATGTAAAATATATTGCTCTGCATTATATCAAAAAAGCATAAAAACGTAAATATTGTTGAGCAGATGGCATATCTACAAGCGTTTATGTAGCTTCAATAAATTATATTATTTATGTAGGGGCTAATTTCAGACAGCCCCTACATCATTTTTGGTTCGGCTAGCTTATTTTTGCAACGGATTGAGTTTCGTAACCGAGCTTTCCTTGGCATCTTCAGCGCTATCTTTGAGGAAACCAGAAGCATCCTTAAAGGCGGCGCCTACTCTCTCTAAAATATTGGCATCGGGATCGCTGCGATCAAATACGGGTTGAGCCTTAGCCTGTTGTCCGTCTGGCGCTTCTAACAGACTTTTATCTCCGCCGAGTTCGAGGT
This sequence comes from Microcoleus sp. S36b_A4, assembly GCF_036700645.1. Classification (NCBI taxonomy): domain Bacteria; kingdom Bacillati; phylum Cyanobacteriota; class Cyanophyceae; order Oscillatoriales; family Microcoleaceae; genus Microcoleus; species Microcoleus sp. S36b_A4. The sequence continues at coordinate 11,915 of NZ_JAUBPI010000114.1, forward strand.
CCAACTTGTCAGTTTCCATAGGTGCAGAACCCGGATAAAGCAGCTTTGAGGAATTAGATTCAGCGGTAGTCGAGGCCAGGAGACGATCGCCCACGATCGACAAATCAGCCCGATTCTTTTCTGCTTGAGCAGGCGACTGATTTACTTTAGGATCGGTGGATGTTTTATAATTCGTGTATCCATCACCGCCACCCTTGTGAGGGTTATTCATTCCTCCAGCTTGAACGGGAGGATTCTCAGGCCGAGCACCTCGAACATCGCCCGAATTGCAAGCGGTGCTGCTAAACAGCAACAAACCGGCCATACATACAGTCAAAAATTGAGTTAATAATTGACCGCTACGCAGTTTTTTCAAAAAAGAAGTTACAGTGTTCACAAAAAGTTTCCAATTTTTAACTACTACTTGTTAAGAGTAAAAGTAAACTACCCATGCCTGCCTCTAACGGCGGTGATATTTTGCTGCGGGTTGCTATCGACTTTTTTATAACTTTAGAGGGATTTCATAAACTGCGGAGATTTTTCCAAAGCAAAGCATAATGGTAGGGTTCGCCAGTGCCAATAGTTGCTGGAATTGAAGAGCTTTTTCGTTTCTGACACACCCTACAAGCTGCTAAGGAGCGCGAATTAAATAACTTACAATTTTAATCGTTATTGTGGGACGGGCGGGACGCCCATCCCACAAACTTGTGGAAGTTATTTAATTCTCATTCCTAATTAGGGAATTGTTCGACTTTCGCTTCAGCTTGCAAAGTCAGCACGCCCGGTTCCACATTTAGCTGCTGAATTCGCAGGGACATTCCCTCAATTTCAAAATTTCGCAAGTTTAAAACTTCACCAGCTTTGTCCGCCAAAGCTTCAGTTAACTCCGGCGAAAATTCCTTGTTTTCGGGATACTCGACATCCTGAAGAGAAATTGCCCAACCGCCCCCTGCGATCTGAGGTTTTGATGTAAAATAAATTTTTTCCGTGGAGGCAGTTTCCCGCACCAATACCTCAGCATTTAAAGCGATTTTTCCGGCTAGCAATTGGCACTCAATAGTTTTAACGTCTATTGTCTGCTGTTGTCCGTCAACAGTAACTTTTAAGTTTTTCAGTTTCCTGCTGATGTATTCGGAATTAAAAGCGCGGTTGATATCGCTTTCTGTTAAAACTGCGCGTGCCGCACCGAAGGCAGGCCCGTTCAGTTCAATTTTGCCAAACATAGCGGTCAGGGGATTGACAGCAATATCCTTGATATGAATTTGCAAATCTTCCACGCGCAAATCTTGTTGCATTACCAACCCTGTACCCTCAACCGCAACGGCCTCTACTGAACCCTGGGCTAACTGGATCGGATCGGTGTTAACTGTCACAGACAAAGTTTCGGATTCGTCTAATTTGCTCGAAATAGCAATCTCGGCCACTTTGTCGATCGCCTGTTCCCCTAAACTCCTATTTTCTTGAAGCACGCTCAGAATTCCTAATAATTATTGTTTTAAAAATAGTAGTTAATACTTAATTGAGTTAGCGTCTTCCTCTTGGCAGGTTTCTCGTCTTAAAAAAACTCAGCTAAAGACAGAGGGTTTCCAGAAAATTACTAAAATTAATCAGGTACTATTCGGCGCACTCTACATTGACTCGGTTGCGAAGCGGTGAAAACTCAAAAACTCGGATTTTTGCCAAAAGTCTTTTCTAGAAGTTCGATCGCCCGCTACAATAAGTAAGAGCCGGCACCGCTTTTTGCAATGAATTCAGAATCAACTCTCGCTAGACTACAAGCTACACTTCCCGACGGAAAACTGCCTTCTAGCTACGGGGTATACTTCAAAAACACCCTAGTAGCCCTATGTCACGCCCTAGAAGACCACATTTTGCAAACCAGTGGCGGGGACAAAAGCGAACTCCAACCCTTAGTTTTGGTAACGTTTCAGCAGGGTAAATGGTATTTACAGGAAGCCGATCGCTACCTAGATATTGCTAATGCCTCTCGGCGCGTTGTCATCGGTGCAGTAGCCGACAGCGGTTTCGCTACCCACAAAACGGGTCAATTAGAAAATGTATCTTTAATAAATCTCGATGAGAGCGACCCCCTAATCCAAGAATGGAATTTAATCATCGTCGCCCCCACATACAAAGCAATGGTGCTTTGCCGCGAACTTTCAGCCGAGGAATACTTGCCCGAGGGCAAACCAGAAGTCGATACAGAACGAAAGTTCTACGGTTTGTGGTCCTTTGACCAGTCTTTGGTGTCGGCCTCGGCAGAAATTTTTATAGAACAGACGCGACATTACAACTCCCCCCTAGCCGACAGTTTGCTGGAAATGTACCACGAAATCCTGGCAACCAAAGGCCCGCCCTTGGCAGATATTAGTGGCGTGGTATCACGGATAGTCACTTACCTCCAAAGTTCTCAGCAGCAAATGGTGGCAATTAACCGCCAAACCCGCGAATTGTGGGAATTGGAAGGTCAAGCTTTGCGTGTCAGCCGCAATTTGAACGCTAACAAACTTCAAGCTTTTCTGCGGATGGCGCAGCGCGTGGACGAACGCGATACCGCAAATCCCACAGCGTCTTTACAGGTGGCAGCTTTGTCGGAAACTTTGGGTCAACTGCTGGATTTGCCGGCTTTGCAGTTGCGGAGGCTGCGGCTAGCTGGATTGCTATTTCGAGTCGGCTTAGTTTCTGCCCCGAATGAGGTGTTTGATCGCACTCCCGATGCTTTTGACCAAGCAACTTTCTCGTTTTGGCGCGATCGCAGTTTCATTGGTTCCCAACTGCTGCAAGCAATGCCGGAACTAGCACCGGTAGCGGAAATTGTCAAGCATAAACTCGAATATTGGGACGGCAGCGGCAGGCCAGAGGGTTTGCGAGCCGAAGCGATACCGATGACTTCGCGGATTTTGGGGTTGGTCGCTTATTTTCAAGAACTGACTCAACCGCGTGGCGATCGTGCGGCTTTGAGTTTGAGCGAAGCTTTGGAAGAGTGCCGCGAACTGTGCGGCACTCGCTTCGATCCGGCTTTGGTGGAAACTCTGGGTAACGTCGTCAGGCTAGCAGAAATGGGTTTGATGGAGTTACCAACTCGCCCGAGCCAACTGCCTAACGTGTGGTTGGAGGAGGGCGATCGAACGACCTCAGCCGCTCCGGCATTATAAAATAACTCGACTGTTGACTGTTGACTGTTGACTGTTGACTGTTGACTGTTGACTGTTAACCAACAACTGACAACCAACAACTGACAACTGACTAATGACTAATGACCTCGAAGCCATACGCCAAGGCAAAATTTTGATGTTGGCCGGCACTGATTTAGCCGGCAAAGACTTAGCGGGAGCCGATCTCGCCGGTGCTAACTTGTCTCAAGCCAACTTGAGTGGAGCTAATCTAGCGGGCGCTAACTTGCAGCGGGCCGTATTGCGAGCCAACCTCCGTGGCGCTGACTTGAGCGGCGCGGACTTGCGAGGCGCAGATTTTCGCAATGCCGATTTGCGGGGCGCTTCCTTCGCTAACGCTTTAGTCCGCGACGCAAGTTTTGGGGGTGCTTTTTTGACGGCGGCATCCATCGGCAATTTGGATTTGAGCGGTGTCGATTTGCGCGGTGCCGATTTGCGGGGCGCTGCTTTGGCTAGGGCAATTTTGCTTGGTGCCGATTTGAGCCATGCCAATTTGTCCGGCGCTGATTTATCGGGAGCTGACTTGGAAGAAGCGATCCTGAATGGAGCCGTACTGCGGGGCGCTAACCTGACGGGGGCTAATTTGCTTTGCGCCATGATGGAAAAAACCCTTTGGGATGGAGCTTTGCTCGATCGCGCCTGTCTCCAAGGCACCCCCCTGAGCCTTTAAATTTCAACAATGTTGTTTTGAAGACAGACAAAAAACAATATCTGCTTATGAGGTGAATAAGCACAAGCTATTTTTACATTTCTTAATATGAGGTTATAATGGCGACTGTAGATGAGCAAACGAATAAATGGTAGCAGCTTTGTTTAGCGGTACATCCTTTCAAGGTCAAAGTGGCGATCGCCTTGTTAGTAAAGTAGCAGGAGCTGCGATCGCAGCCTTATTCAAGCGTTCTGAAAAGGCCGAGGCCAACATCCGAGTCGAACCAGTAGCCAAACTCTTGCAGGGAAGCATCGACGGTTTCGACTTCGTTGGCAAAGGTATGTTGATGTACAACGGCCTTCGCATAGAAGTGATGGAACTCTATCTGCAAGCACTCTCCATTGATTTTGGGGCGATTTTTGCAGGTCAAGTCAAATTACGGCAGCCTACCCAGGCAAATATGCGAGTAGTCTTAAGTCGATCGGATTTAACCACCTCATTCAATACACCTTTTGTAGTTGAAAAACTCCAGAAGCTGAAGTACCAAGAGCAATCTCTGCACTTTCAAAACACTGAAGTCAGCTTCGGAACCGACAAATCAATTCGGCTTCAGTCCGAAATTACCGTAGGCGATGCCAGCGAACCGGTCAAAATAGATATTACTGCTCAATTGCAAGTTGAAGACAGACGCAAAATCCAATTTGTCAGCGTTACTTACGGCGGTGACGGGCAAGCAGTAGACTTGGGTCAAGCTATAATTGCCCACGTAAATAACTTGCTAGACTTAGACAAATTTGCCTTAGAAGGCACTCAACTGCGAGTAGACCGCTGCCGAGTTCAGAACGACGAGCTGGTTTTCTACGGTTGGGCTGGTATCGAACAGTTCCCCAAAGGCAAGCGCTAAACCTCAGCAGGCTGAGGTTTGCCCAGCCATCAAGTTTGGAAAAAGAGCATTTTTTAGTTAGCAAACAACCCGCACCGGCGGGTTTTGCTTTAGATTTTAGATGGCAAGAAAAATCTAAGATCTAAAATCTCGCATCTAAAGTCGATCCACGCAAAATCAGCACTGAGGTTGATTTGATTGGGCAAATTATTTTGATAGATTCAAATAATAAATTAAACCACTCTCAAGAATAAAGATGCTCGGATTTTATCCCACATTCCGCACCCCCAACTGGCACATAGGCAGATGGAGGGGATAAAAGTAAATCATCCGAGATAATCGTGAGTA
>NZ_JAUBPI010000115.1:0-16882 GCF_036700645.1 Microcoleus sp. S36b_A4
TTGCACTTTACTATTGAGCGCGCGATCAAATAACCCAGGCCACGTAACACGCGGGCGATATATTCAGCAAGCCCTAAATAAAGTCAATGCTATCGGGGTACTGTGTCTAATCGGATAGGAGCTCAATCGCCTTTGGGATTGGGGTAATTGGATTGTTATCTAAATCAACCTTGATTTGCTTCGACATTTGCTTGAGTACCTCTGGTATTTCGGTTATTTGATTGTTAGCGAGGTAGAGGTGTGTCAGCTCCGACATCTGCCCGAGTGCATCTGGGACTTTGGTTATTTGATTGTGACTGAGGTCAAGCTGTGTAAGATTGGACATTTGCTTGATGGTTTCTGGGATTTTGGTTATTTGATTGTCTCCGAGGTCAAGCCATGTCAGATTGGATAGTTGTCCTATGGTTTCTGGGATGGAAGTAATCTGATTGTCATGGAGGTAGAGCACTGTCAGATTGGACATTTGCCCTATGGTTTCTGGGATTTTGGTTATTTGATTCCTACCGAGGTAGAGCAGTGTAAGATTGGCCAGTTGCCTGATGTTTTCTGGGATGGAGGTAATCTGATTCAGACCGAGTTCAAGCAGTGTAAGATTGGACAGTTGCCCTATAGCCTCTGGGATGGAGGTTATCTCATTGCCATGAAGGTTAAGTATGTTTAAGTTGGTTAATTGAAGAACAGCATCAGGAAACTTAGTTAGCCGTTTTCCCCTTTCTTTCCGTTTTTCATGGAATGGCATGAACTGGAATTCCATTAACACGAACGTCTCAAGCTGCGTACATTTGCCAATTTCCGATGGCACTTCCTCCAAGTCCAACCCCGACAGATTCAGTTTCTTCCAATTTTCCTGGGCTGCCCGGTCAATTCGTCGCATTGCTTCGTCTCGCGTCATATTCTTTGTCTCGGTAAGATTCATTTCATTGTGACGACAATAATTTTTGTTTGGTGGCTGAGGGGGTGACAACCCCATCAAAAGCTTTATAAAATCAAGGACATAGACCTCAAACCCGGTGAAAGAATGGGAGGTTATTACGCCTAATTCTCATCAAATGAGAAAAGACTTAAGGTAACGTAGATAAGCTGGAAAGCATATTGTAATAAAATTTAAGCTTTTAATCTCTACTATCCATGCTCTTATTAAGACCTAAAGGCAATCTAGGAGAAACTTAAAGACTTGCATCACTGAGAATTTAATAACTGTTGCCAATTCAGATTCATTAATACTATCTTGCTTTACAGCAGCCCAAACTTTCAGAAATATAGCACTCGCTGTTTTCCCAAAAGTAAGCACTGTATATCAAACCAGCACTCATAAATATCTAAAATTCTGATAGTCGTCTTGGGAGGCTTTTTTTACGCCTCACCGCTCATGCCTCCCACACTTCTTTGAACTCAGAACTCGATCGCTCCAAAATCGATCTGCGACCGTCGCTCTAAATCTTGCCTTCAAACCTCTGATGCCAGAGGATATACCCCGACACGGTAATAACCAGAGTGATGCCTCCTCCTACCCAAGCCAGCATAGGATTGTAACCGCTACGGCTGAGGGTCTGCATCCATAGATGGGTGCGATCGGAGGATATTAACCAATCTGCGACGACCGGAAAAAGATACATCAAAGATGCACCAACGATAAGCCAGCCCACCATAGAGGCGACCAGAAAGATAGTTTTGGCTGTAGATTGGCTACCCATGAGCAATTGCGAAATATCCTTATTTTTTCAGACATTATATGTAAATATGCTCACAATCTATCATCCAGGAGATATAGATTTATGGTGAGTGTTTATTCCTTTTCTAAGCTATTTGTATTTTAGATAACAAATTCTAAAAGAATAAGCCTGAATAATATATCTGCTTTGATCTAGATGGATCAGGGGATTACAGACATTCACCATAAAAAAGCAAGCTATGCCGAATCGACGTGATTTTCTTCTTGGTGGGACTGTAGCTGCGGCTGCGACCTTGTTACCAAATAAATTGATTGCTCAAACTCCAACCGATCGATCGGAAATGGCAGCTTTACAGGAAGGATATGTGGGACAGTATCAGGGTGGTGTGTACTTACTGCCAGCCAATGATGAGACAGTCCAATGGGGTTGGTTTAATAATGCAGAGACACCCCGCGCTCGGATTAAATCAGGGGACACCGTTGTCATGGAAACCATGATGGCTTCCATGAATCAAGTTTTGCCGGGGGTATCGATCGAAGAAATTACTAGACTGCGGGTAAATAATCCCGGTCGTGGACCCCATACGATTACAGGGCCGATCTTTGTAGAGGGCGCAGCACCGGGAGATACTCTCAAAGTCAAAATTAATCGGATTGTGCCTCGTACCTATGGCTCCAACTGGAACCTGCCGGGTAATCTTGCCCTAGGGCAATTCCCAACTAGCTTCCCTGAACCCCAAGTAAAACATTTCTTCCTTGACCTCAAGCGTGGGGTAACAGAATTTTTGCCGGGAATTGAATTACCTGTGCGTCCGTTCCCCGGTATTCTTGGGGTGGCGAGGGCTGAAAGTGGACAATATAGCACCGTACCCCCTGGACCTTTTGGCGGAAACCTCGACTGTAGAGAATTAGTAGAAGGCACAACGATTTACTTACCAGTGTTTGTGGATGGAGCTTTATTGTGGTCTGGGGATTCCCATGCGGTGCAAGGTAATGGTGAGATTAATTTAACAGCGATCGAGTCTGCCTTTAATGAACTGAACCTGACTGTAGAAGTAATTAAGGGTAAACGCCTGACTTGGCCGCGGATTGAGTCAAATACTCATTGGATAACGATGGGTTACGATCGAGACCTCAATATTGCGATCGATATTCTGGAAGAAGAAACCCTAAAATTTCTTGCTGAATCTAAAGGCTTAAACACTACTGAAGCTCGTCAATACATGGCAAACTACGGTGATTGTCGAGTAGCAGAGGTGGTCAATCAACTAAAAGGGGTCTATTGCATGTTACCGAAACAACCAACTCCAGTCCTTGCCCCTAACCCTACCACTGATACCTCAGATAGTTTTGTCACCCATGCCATCGATGGTGATGCAATGCAGGCTATGAACATGGCGGCCATGAGTCTAATTGAGAGAATGCAGACCCTAAAAGGACTTGTACCCCTTGATGCCTATTCCCTTGCCAGTTTAGCTATGGATGCACGGATTGGCAAAATAGAGCCGGGAGCAAAACATCTACATTGCTTGATGCCCAAGTCTCTCTGGGTCAGAAGTTAACAGCAGTTTGCGTTCAGATAAGTGGTGGTGCGATCCCCTAAATCCCCCTATGTCCTTTGGACAGGCTACGCCAACAAAAGGGGGACTTGAAGATCGTTAACTTGGCTTACCAGAATTAAATGGCGTTGCTGATTTAGGGTATGAAAAGCTAATAGGCAAGTCAGAGAAACCAGCATCCACAAAACTTCGGGATTTTCAAGTTATTTTTTTCATACCCTGATTAAGTAGATGTTCCCCCACCGCATCAGACACAGTGTTATCACAGCCGCGCTGGACGCAACAGACGGGGATGTGCGGAAGGTTTAGAAACTCAGCAGACACAAAAATTTAAACACCTTGATGGTGTATGCGATAATCGCGGCCCCGACCAAAGAGACATTACCGATTTACTTGATGGGATGAAAGGAGCGATCTGCTGGGGAAGCGGATGATTAGACGTGAAGGAGCGAGCGAAATCATAGATTTTTCTGATGCTAAACACGAAGGAACGTTGGATGCGTAATGATTAATTGTTCCCCATGAATAAACTCAGCATTGACTCTGATAATAAAATATGCAATTGCAACAACGACTGACTGAGATCGACGTTGATGCCTATTTTCAACGAATTGGGTATAGTGGTGACTGCTCACCCAGGCTGACAACGTTACAGGCAATTCATCAACGACATTCCCAAACGATCGCCTTTAAAAACCTCAATTCACTCCTGAAACAACCGGTTTTGCTGGATTTAGCATCCTTGCAACAAAAACTAATCAACGAGGGACGGGGTGGCTATTGTTTTGAGCAAAATTCATTGTTGCGGGCTGTTTTGCTTGCTCTTGGCTTTCAGGTAACGAATCTAGCAGCTCGCGTGCTGTGGAATTTGCCATCCGGGACGATCGCACCTCGCAGCCATATGGTGCTGGGGGTCAATATTGATGGAGAGCCATACATTGCAGATGCGGGATTCGGAGGATTAACGCTTACCGCGCCGCTTGCTTTGACACCGGATATTGAACAACCTACATCCCATGAACCATTTCGATTAATCGCAACGGAGCGCAGCTACATTATGCAAGCATATATCAAGCAGGAGTGGAAATCCCTTTACAGATTCGACCTTCAGGAGCAAGAATTACCCGATTATGAAGTGAGCAATTGGTATGTTTCAACTCATCCAAACTCGATTTTTGTTACTAACTTGATGGCGGCAAAACCGGATGCAAATTGTCGTTATGCCTTGTGGAATAATCAGTTTACGGTGCATTATTTGGATGGTCGAACAGAACATCGTGTCCTTTCAACGGTTGCAGAGTTACGCGCTACCCTTGAGAGTGTTTTTTGTCTCAACCTGGGAGCGATCGCTGATCTCGATCGGATGTTACAACAATTAATTGAGCGATCGCGTGCGATGACCTAACGGTGAAAGTGGGCAACTCTCGATTTATAGCAAGGGCGACAAGACTCGCGTAGTGCTTTTGCCTCGACAGTTGTACGCCGAACTGCTCAGTAGCCGTGGTGATGGAGGCAACCTGGAACCAATCTTTAGAAGTCGCAAGAAGTCCGATGGCGGTAGGCTCAATCCGGTTTCTGTAACTCATCTGGTAAAAGCAGCGGCCGTCCGTGTCGGACTCTCCGAGAAAGCATCAGCGCACTGGCTCCGGCACTGCCACGCTTCACACGCGCTCAACCGGGGAGCGCCCATTCATTTGCTGAGTCAAACTTTGGGCCATGCTTCAGTTGCCACGACGAGCAAATATTTACACGCCAAACCCAACGACTCTAGCGGTCTGTATCTGGCAACTTAGTGGGCGTTTGGGGTTGGGCGGTTCTTGTGGATTGTCGGCAAGTGCGATCGCAATTGCCTACAGCCAATAGAATATCGGTCGCTCTTTTTGGTCAAATAATTTCAGATTTTAGATTCTTAACAGTTGAGATGTGACCAAATAGAAGAGTTGAGAGCAGCCTTGCAAAAAGAGTCAAATAAGTTGAGGGTGGAAGTTATTGCTTATTTGACGGGATGGGAATTTATTTTAGAGTCTCTATCTGTAGCAGGGCTTTAGAAAATTGGTAGAAGATGGTTTAGAAAAGGTTGAGCATGAAGGCGAGAAGCCCAACGGCTTCCACAAGTAGGGCTTCTCAAGTGCACTCAAATTTGGATCTCGACTTTTGGGTTAAGTGCAAGATCCATGTTGAATTAAATGGGATCTCGTACTTTTCCTTCCTTCCCTAGAGCAGCCGGAAATTAGCAGATGTAATCGCATTGGCACTCACTCCAACCATCACACCTAAATACTCCCCTGTCAAGAGGTTTTTGATGAGAGTTCCCTGAGTGTTTTGAGTTGTTTCTAACTGTTCAAAACTCAAACCACCACCTAATCCAATCAAATCTTGACCCACAGTAAAATCAGCGATTATATCAAATCCTTGACCAGCTTTTAAGGCAAAGATATCGTTGCCGCTACCGCCAATTAAACTATCATTTCCCATGCCTCCGTCAAGGAGATCGGCTCCTTTGCCACCAGTGAGAGTATCATTGTCTGCACCCCCAAAAAGAGTATCATTTCCGGCACACCCTCCCAGGATATCTGCTCCTTCATCACCGTTGATTAAGTCATTACCTTCACCGCCGCAGATGATATCCGAACCTAACTGTCCAAACAGATTGTCATCACCTTGACTGCCAAGCAAGATGTCGTTACCTTTGCCTCCATATAAGGTGTCATTATCCTTGCCACCATCAATGAAGTCATTATCTTTGTTGCCATAAATGATGTCAATACCTTCGCGGCCATGTAAGAAGTCATTGCCTTTGCCTCCGAAGATTAAATCGTTACCCGATTCGCCAAGGATGATGTCGCTTCCTTCATCTCCGTAGAGAGTATCTTCATCTTTGCCTCCGGCGATGAAGTCATTGCCTTGGTTGCCATTAATAATGTCATTATCGCCACCACCGTAGAAGTTGTCATCTCCGGATTTGCCCTCGAATATATTGGCAGCATTGCTACCTAGTAATTCATCGTTTTGGGCAGTGCCTATTTGAAAGCCGGATGCGCCGAGTATGGTGTTTTCAACTGAGTTTGGTCGGTTTAAGTTGGGATAGGTAATTTGGTCGCAGATGCACTCATCGTCTAAGAGGTTATTAGTTGTTTCCGATGGTGTCGGTGTTTCCGATGGTGTCGGTGTTTCCGATGGTGTCGGTGTTTCCGATGGTGTTGGCGCTGTTGGCGTTGGTGTCGGTATTGGCGCTCTTGGCGTTGGTGTATCTGTTGGTGTCGGTGTTCCCGATGGTGCAGGTGTTTCCCCAGGCGTTGTTGCAGGTGCGGGCGTTGGTGCAGGTGTTTCCCCAGGCGTTGGTGCAGGTGCGGGCGTTGGTGCGGGTGCGGGCGTTGGTGCAGGTGCGGGTGCAGGTGTCGGTTGCGGTGTCGGTTGAGGAAGCGCGTTAACGCTCAAGTCGAACTGATCGCTAACGGTTGCTCCACTGGTATCAGTTGCCGTAACTGCGATAGCCTCCGGCTGGGCGAAGCCCATTGCTAACGGACTAACAGTGCCAACAGTGGGAGTACCGCTAATGATGCCCGTTACCGGATCAATATTCAAGCCAGTTGGAAGTTCGGCGGCTGAGAACACCAACACATCGCCATCGGGGTCACTAAAGTTAGGAGAGACATCGAGGGTAAATGGCTGACCCTGCTGAACATTCAACTGATCAGGAATTTCGGTGATCCGTTCTGGAGCATCGTTAACGGACGTAACATTGATTGCCACTTCCGCATTCGCAACACTGCCTTTACTATCTTTAATCAGGTAAAAGAAGCTATCTTCACCAAAATAATTAACAGCAGGAGTATAGGTAATTGATTTTCCATCCTCGCTCACTTCTAACGTTCCACCTTGGCTTGTTTCTGGTAGAATGGCTGTAATTTGTCCCCCATCGTCAATCGCTAAACTGCCAACCTTTGTTACTGTTAGGGAATCACCACTATCACTCCCTGTGTCATTTTTCAGCACATTAATTGTGATTGGAGTATCTTCCAAGGTTGTGATATTAGCATCAGCTTCAGCCGTTGGATTATTATTGATTACATCTAGTTGGAAGGTTGGATCTTGAGCGGTTGAAGCTTGAATTTGAGTATTAAGAGCTTCATCCGTATGAGCCGCGATCGCTTGTTCAATGGATAACGTTCCTGCTCCCACTTTTTGTAGATCGGTGGCTGTTTTTCCTTGAACAACCTGCTGAACTTTCGCAATTTCTGTTGCTTTTTGAACCAAGTTCAGAGTTGAGTCGGAAACTAATTGCTCAATGCGGATATTTCCAGCAACAATAATATTCGCAACACCCGCCGCCGTATTTGCCGAAATATTAGGATTAATTACCTGGATGAGTGCTTGAATTGGGGTTGAATCACTCAAATTTAGCCTTACATTCGGTTGGTTAATCTGTTTCGTGAGTTCTTCTAAAATGCGATTGGTCGCTTCACCGCTAGAACTACTGAGAAACTGGCTTAATTGCACCAACGTATTATAAATTTGGGCTTGTTTGCTGAAAACAATTAAACCATCTGGATTCCCTTCTGCAATTGCTTTGAGCGGGTCAAAGTTATAGAGATCAACATTAGGAAGCCCTAAAGCCGTTTTAACTTGAGTTTGTGTGGCTTCGGGATCAACAGGTTCAGCTAATAATCGAACTAAAGTTTCAAACGGATTCGTCACAAGCTGCGAGTAACCTGTTGCTAATTCGACTGATTCAAAAGCTTCAACTTCGAGGGTTTCTCCTTCATTCGGATCGAGGCGACCATTGCCATTTGCATCAAATTGAGCAACGGGGATTTCTAACTGATTCGTCCCATCACTGGCTTGATAAGCGAAGGGTTCGTTTGCATCTTGAACATTATTATAATTCGCATCAAAGAAAACCCAAAGTTTGACGATTTGCTGACGAGCAGTAGCTTCATCTAAAGCCGTATTGGCGAGAATGCTATCAACGCTTTGATTCTTCCCGATAATTTCTGCAACTGTTGCGGTTAAAATATCGGCATCCAGAGTTAAATTCGGGTCTTGTTGAGTTAAACCAGAAATAGCATTTTCTAGCAACGTTTTAACAACCGTTTCATCACTTAAGTTGGGTGTTTCTCCGTTCTGAATTAAAGTGGCAACGATTTGAAATACAGCTTTAGCAATCCCGGCTGTTGCAACAGAAGAAGAGACTTCTCCACTATCTAATTGTTCATTACCATCCAAATCGAGAAAACGAATTCCACCATTAGCCGGATCGCTAATGACTTCAGGTTCTTCGGTAGCAAACTGATCGTTACCGTTGCGATCGAGATACAGTAAACCCGCTTGATTTTTCACCTCGGCCGACTCAATTTGTAAGCCGATAAACGGTGCTTCTGAAAGGCTTCGGGTTGCTGCCATAATCAGATTCTGAAGTTTTACCTGTAACCCCAGAACTTTGATGTCTACATCCGTCGGAATATCCGTTAATAAATCTAACGCGGACGGCAGACTAAACGCATTTTTGACTTGAGTTTTAGCTCCGTCAAAATCAGGTGTTAAACCTTGAGAAGCGAGCAAGGTTAGGGGTGAAGCAATGGTTGCTGTGGGGGTGGTTGCAAGAGGAACAATTTGGGGAAGGAAAGTCGAGGTATCAACTCCATTGATAACAATTATTCGACCTTCATCGGCATCAATATTTCCATTGCCATTTGTATCAAAGGTATTGAAAATATTCAGATCGTAGCTACCATCTGCATTAGTAATTGTGCTAGGTTCGCTAAACGGTTCGCTGAAAACTTCGAGCAGTTGAACGATTTCTCCGGTATCAAGATCGGGGGCTGAATAAGTATCGCGAATTCCGTTATTATTGAGATCCTCAAAATCGCGAATTCCGTTACTATTGAGATCAGCGAAATCTTGAAGGCCGTTAAAGTTAGCATCTAAGAAAACCTTGCCTCCGGCAATATAACCATCTTGTACTTTTCCGATACTGCTATTTCCAATTTTGAATTTTGCTAAGTTAAAGGTGGCGAAATGCTTATCATAAATGGTTTCACCAAACACCTTAACTTCTGCACCGAGAAACGCATTAATTTCTCCGATTAAGCTTAATAAATCATCAAAACGAGGAACAATTTCAGAAATCGCATGAATGCGACCATCATCGGTTTTATTGGCTTCCCCTTTATCAACTAAATCGAGGTTAAATAACCCTTCAACTCCGCCTTTGAGGTAGCCAGAAGCGGCGACAATATCGATACCTGCGCCTGCTGCGACGCTGGCATTCAGCTTAATTTCTGCAATATCTGCGCCTGTCCCATCCGGCTTTTCGCGATCGCTAATATAGAACCCATCAAGGATGCGATAAGCTTCATTAGCGGCAAAATCTTTCGCTTTCCACTGCCGCAAACCGAAGGTATCCATCCCAATTGCAAAGTCGGCGGAAGCACCAAATTTACCTTCAAGTAAACCCCGAATTGGCCCCCAAATTGGGAAGGTTTTCCGCACCCCGACATCAAAGGCAACTTCAGGAACATCAAAGGTAAATAAAGAGACATCTTGACCTAACAATAAACCCATCGCTTTTTTCGGGTCTTTGAGTAGGGGAATGTCAAAGAGAGAGGCGGTATTCCCATCACCATAGGTGAAGCTTTTCGTAAATTCAGTGGTTGCTTTTTTGCTAGAGGTATCGGCATTTTGGATAATTTTATCCAGTTCGGTTTTAACATCGCTGGCTTGTTGCTCAATCTCGCTTAAATTAAGCTTGCTAAAATCAGCAAATTGCGATGAGGGTAGGCGATCGGCAAAATCTGTTAGGAATTGAATCGCTTGTTTTTTCGCACTATCCGGGGTTGTTTGGAGAAGGTTATTGAGTTCAGTTTCGAGCAGATTAACATTTTGTTGAAGCGCGAGGACAGATTCAAGACTGGGTAAGGACAGATTGGCGGTTAATCCTTTCAAATATTCTGCCGCTTGCTTTTTAGCACTATCCGTTGCCGTCTGAAAGATTTGCTCAAAATCTGCTGTCAAGCTTCTTGTATTTTGGGAAATCGTATCAACTTCACTCTCACTCAGTTTGCTTAAATCCTGCAATTTAGGCAATTTAAAATTACCGAGGGGAATGAGAATGGTTTCACCCGCCGGCAAACTATTAACTTGCTTGACGAAGTTATCAACCTTGATGAATGTATCTAAAAACTGATACACTTTTGGCGGAAGTTCGTTCCCTAAAACCTTTAAAATAACATCCGCTAATTCTAAGGTTGAAACCTGACCATCTCCCCCATTGGGAATCGGCCATTTCTTATCAAAGACTCCCGCTAATCCTAATTTTGATAGTAATTTAGTATCTTGAATTAGAACATCAACGAGAGGCCGAAACGGTTGCAAAACTTTATCAACTTGTTCTAAAATCGGTTTGGCAAAGTTGCTCACAAAGCTGCCAATATCGATCGCAACATTTTGAAAATCAATTTGCGGGGTTTGGGGGCCAGTGACTTTAAAACCGTCTACTTTGAGGATATCAAATTGTCCCGCTACCTCGAAATTAAAGGAAGGAATGGCAGAACTTCCGAGAATAGTCGTTTTAGCATTTAATCCGACTTGAGCGCCTGCTTCAATATCGAGGTCAAACAGATTTTCAAGGGTAACTTGATTGTTTTGACGAAGTTGATTAAATCCTTTTAATTCGGTTAAAGTGAGTCGGTTTCCATCCCCAGAATCTGCAATTAAACCTCCTTCTGCATTTAGATCAATATCTTTCAATGCAAATTTAGCGTCTAGTGAGGCTTGAGTTTTTTTAGTTCCCCCATTCACTTTATCTTCAGCGCCATTTGCAACATTTAATTCAAGGAAACCCAAGGTCGCCTTCGCATTAAAGTTATCGTTTAAACCCACCAACGCATCGGCTGAAAGTTTGGTTCCTGCGGTGTCAACATAGAAGCCAAAATCTTGATGATAGCCAAACTTTAAGTCTAAATCGTATTCAAAACTTGCTTCGGCTTGACCCTCTACTTCTAAACCCAAACCCGGTAAACCAAAATCTTTCGATAAATTGGCTGCGGTAGCGTAACGTTTCCCCAAATCAATACTAAACGAAACGTCTTCTGGGAGAGCTTCTGAAATCACGTTGACATCGGGAAAAATGGTCTTTAATTGGTCGGTGAGTAACGTTTTTAACTTGTCTTGCGTGAGGTTAGCGGTACTTTTAACCGCATTGACAATATTATTTTTGATGGTGTCAATAAATGCGGGTTCAGAACCACTTAGAGAACCGATTATTGGAACGCTGGTATCTTTAAACATTTGCCGCAAACTTTCGGCAATACGTTCGAGTAGTAATCCTAATCCGTCTGCAATTTCTGCAGAATTATAAGTCGGTTCAGTAATCGCAACGGTGACATTAGGAAGGGGTTTTCCATCAATTTCTAAGCCAGTATTGTAGGAAGAAGTTGGAGCGGTGCTGCTGGTACTGTGGGTAATCAGTTGTTCGAGGGTTCCTGATTTTTTATCATCTAAACCCACAACAGTAATCGTTTTAGATTGGTTCCAGTTGGTGGAGTCAAATGTAATTTTGGTAATCGAATTTTGGTTGGCATCGAAGAGTTTTAGGTTTTCGCCATTAAAATTTGGGGTAATGGTAACAATTTCACCGACGGCTGGGGAACTGGTGAGGGAAATTTGATAAGTGTCGGCTTTATTAATATTCGGTGGCGTGGCATTTTGTTCAACCACTTTAGTCCCATTTCCAGTTTCTAAAACTCGCACCCCTGGCACATCATCATCAGTGAGAGTTACGCTAACCGGATCTACGGTTCCCAGTTCATATCCTGGACCTGTTTCTAATTTCAGGGTGACGCTTTCTCCGCCTGTTTCGGTGATTAAATCTTGAATCGGGGTAATATTTAGATTTGCTCCGGTTTGTCCAGGTGCAATATAAACTGACCCTATTTTTGAAACCGTATTTAAACCAACGGCGGTATAATCTCTCCCTGGTGTGGCAACGCCTGAAATGGTGTAATTAACGGTTAATCCTTCACTGGGTGCGGGATGATCTAAAGTTAGCTGGAAAATACCAGGAACGAGGCTTTGTTCACTTCCATTTCCAGCCGATTTAACACTAACGGTGGGATTGTCATTATCTGCGATCGCCGCCGTAATTTCCCCTTTTAAACCTGCATAAAGCGGATCGATACTATTGGCAATATAGCTAATTTTGCTTTGATGTTCGCCTTCTACAACATCATCATCAACGGCTTTAAGGGTTACTATTTGCGGGGTATTTGCAGTTTCTGGGGTAAAATTTAAGGCGATCGGTTGTCCGAGTCCGTTACCGAGATCCGTTTGTGAATCTGGGCTTACGTTAACAACAATATCATTAATCGGAAAACCCGTTAAGACCACTTCAAAGCTATCGGTTGCACCCGCTTCGCTAATTTCTGTGCTTCCATTAGATTGAGAAATTAAGACGTTTTCGGTTTCGTCGTCAATATTGGTGACGGGAATATCTGCTAGGTTAAGTGTACTATAATTAACATCATCGCTGCTAATTGTAGTTTGGGTAGCATAGGTGCGATCACCATCTCTTTCGCTATCATCAACGCCTTTCACTTTAACCGTTTGAAGTTGATTCCAATTACTACTATCAAAGGTAATTGATGGGGTTTGAAGTTGTCCTTCTGTGGTGTCAGAACTGGTAAATTTGAAGGTAACAGGTTGTTCGGGTTGACTATTCAGTTGGACGGTAAAACCAGCTTCTCCTCCCTGTTCATGGGTAGAACCGTTAATAGGAGAAACGGTAATTCCCACAGTATCATTATCCGTTATATTTAAGGTTGCAGGGGTCGTGTCAGTCGTATAAATTGCATTCTCTGGTTTAATATCTTTGAGAGTAACGGTAACAGTTTCATTACCTTCATCAACCAGATCATCCAGGGTTTCTACAGGGAAAGCAGCACTCGTTTTTCCGGCGGGAATGGTAATAAAAGACGTTAATATCTCAGAATAATCCGCTCCGTTATTCGCAGTTCCGGTGATTTCATAGGAAACTTCTAATTCTAAAGCTTGTCCATCGCTTTTTAACGGGGGATTTTCTAACGGTTCGCCTGTCTCTGGATCTGCTAAAAAGATGCTAAAACTGCCCGAAGTTGGCCCTTGTTCTGAAGGATTGCCGATTTTTCCAAGTTTAACAATGGGTAGTTTTTCGTTATCGGTAATTGATAAAGTTGCTTCGGTTGCATCATCCTTAACCGCATATTTTTCTAAATTAGCGGGTTCAGTCAGGGTAATTTTTAGCGTTTCTTGCCCTTCTATTAAACTATCATCAACGGGTTTAATATTAACTGACGCTGTACTGGCTCCTGCCGGAACAATCAGAGAATCGGGCGGAATTTCTGCACCATTTAATGTGGCAGTGTAGTCATCTTTGCTAGCCGTTCCTGCGACTGTATATTGAATATCCAACCCTCCCTCTGGAGCAGGTCGGGTTAAGTTAATATTAAACGTTCCAGAAACTTCATTCGCTTCAGTAGGAGTGGTTCCGGCGGTGATACTAACTTCTGGTTCGTTGTCATTCAGGGTTAGTGCGGCACTATTAGCAGCACCAATGGTATAAAAATTTGGAGTCCCTGCTGCGAGGGTTAAAATAACCGTTTCATTCGGATCAAAGCGGATATCGTCTGTTACAGTAACTGGAATTTCAACACTGGTTTCACCCGCCAGAATCACAATGGTTTGGCGAATCGTATAATCTGTGTCTTTGGTTGCCGTTCCAGCAATATTATAATTAACGGTAATATCGTTAGAAAACGCTTGATCAAGTGTTAGTCGGAATGCTCCGTTTGTATTCGCTTCAGCAGGGTTAGTTAAGTTAGAAACTGATAATGTCGGAAGGGTGAGATTACCAATATTTCCGTATCCATTATTACTACCTGATGAAGCAAAATTCCCACTATAATTCACATTCGCCGTATTAACAACAGCACCCGTTCTGGCAAAAATTGCCCCCCCTTGACCTTGACCGTTATTTGCTCCCGTACCTCCCTCAGCACGGTTATTATTAAACGTTGAATTAATTAAACTTAACGATGCACCGGAGTTGGCAAAAATGGCTCCGCCTAAACCAGCACCGCCGCCACCTTGACCGCCATCTCGGCTACCGCCACCGCCAGCACCACCAGCTCCATTCCCTCCAAATTCTCCAGCGTTACCGCCAGCTCCTCCGCTCCCATTCTCATCGCCACTAGCAATGTCATAATCACGGCCACCGCCACCACCGCCGCCACCACCGCCACCAAAGCCACCACTACCCCCGTTACCTCCATTACCTGCTACGTCGTTTCCGTCTTTGTCTCCCCCACCGCCACCGCCAGCACCGCCACCGCCACCGCCAAAGTTACCATTACCTCCGGCGGCACCATTTGTTTTCATTCCTCCTCCCTCACCTCCCTCACCTATGGCAAACTCACCCGTTGTATCTAAGCGACCATTCAAGCTACCCGCATTACCTCCGGCTGCACCGCTTTTCTCATCTGCACCGCCTGTGCCTGCCCCATTCGGAGAGTTTCCGCCTCTGGCTTGATTATTATTAAAGGTGACATTCTCAACGGTGACGTTCCCACCACTGACAAACAAAGCACCACCCGCACCTAAACCACCGCCACCGCCACCAGCACCATCTCCTCCCTTGACTAAACCATTTTGAAGGGTAAGGTTAGAGAGAACCACTTTCCCACTGACAATATTAAAAAGTTGAGTGTTATTTCCGCCATCAATAGTACGACCGTTTCCAATAATAGATAAAGGTTCATTATCCTGAAGATCGATGGCAAAGGATTCACCAAATCCGCTAATATTACCTGTTAAAGTAATTCGATCTGCTTCATTGTTATTACGAACGTCAATTAGGGCTTGTCTCAATTCATTGGCTGTACTAACTGAAAAGTTCGCGAGTACGCCTTCATAAGCTTCCATTGCTGCGAGTTGAAAAGCGAGAGGCGCTTCAATTAACCCGGTTGCATATTCTAATAGCCAGTCTCCACCGAGGTTAGCATTTCCAGTGATGTCATCGGAGGCGGCAATATTGGTGCCTGTGATCTGGCTTAACTGTTGTACAAAGGCTTTTCCGATGTCTGAGGCGGCGACATTACAACCCAAAAATAGAATATCTCCATCGGGGTTCAGTGCTTGACCCCACTGGCTCAACTGTTGAGTGTAGGTGTTGAGGGTTTCAGAGGTTAATGTTGTGGCGCCGAGTTGTAGCTGTCCGTCTGCACCGTGAGAAACGATTTGAATGCTGTCAATATTTTTTCGTTCTGAGAGCGCTTGGGTAATTTGTTCAATTCCATCCTGGGTTGTATCGAGGGTGATCACTTCGGTATTAGAAGCAAGACCCGTGAGCAGATGATTAATATCGGTAACGTTAGAATCAATGAAGACTAAGGTACTGGAATGGGTTGATCCGGTGCAATTCATTGCTGGCTATTCCCTGGGTTAAGGATTATTCAAGGAAATCTATGTCGGTCGATAGATGACTTATACAATAATACTAGAAGTGAGAACGGCATCTCTCAATTTCTTTTAATATTTATTCATAAAATTCAAAACGTTGAGGAAAAGGGTATTGGTTCGGTTCATCATCGGTGCAGCCACAATGGTATTTGCGATCGCCCTACAGCTCTGGTCAATCTCAGCATATCGACTTCCCGCCTGAAAGCAAGAAAATCCAAAACGCGATCACTTAGAGCAGTCAAGATGTCACTTTGGCGAACTTTACCGGACATGGCTTCAGGAATCTGATGAATCCTTAACCAAACTCCTCTGTTGCCCAAAGCTGGTCAACTTCTGTTGTAAACGTTGATGGATATGATCGCCCTTAACCTCCCATTTTACGGAAATCTAAGCCGTGTGAGCCGCTGATCGCCCTTAGCTGTGTGAGCCACTGATCGCCCGTTCGCTTGTCTTTGCGCGTTTTGTAGTGATCGGGTAGCGCTCTTTCCCATCTTATTGAGCGCTTGCAACAAGTCCGAGATGCAGTGAAAATATAACAATATTTTGTCTAATTTACTGTATAGGTTCTTAGTAAGACAAAGAGATTAATTTGTAATACAAATATCAAAATAGTCTTACTTTTATGTTTTACTTGTGCGTAAGATGCAGTGTAAAACACCCCGGAAAGACCCAACTAAAACAAACACTATAGCTTCGGTACAGTACCCAGAACACCAATACCATAACTACTGATTAGTACCACATTTGCTCAGGTTGACGCTTCAGCTAAAACAGCAAAACTCCCGATTTATAATGGTTTATCTAGTATCGGAGAGTTTAGTAACACCAAATAAAACTAAGTAAATAACTAAATACCCAGGCTATATTTGTGCAGGAGTTAGTTGAGCCAGGATTATTTGCAACTATAATTGTCCTTCAGCCAGGATTAAGCGCAACTGAGACTGCAATCATCAGTTTCAGCCAGGATTAAGTGCAACTGACAGATGTCCAAGTAATGAAACTCATTGTGATATTAAACCCACATTCCGTAGGTCTTAACATTAATTGGAGATTTTTGGGTAATAAATGGCTGTAATTCTTTGCTGACGGGGTGACAGGTTGCCTGAAAAACAGACTCTGAGGCAATCCTAGACAAATCGCCTCAAAAAAGATAGGGTAA
>NZ_JAUBPI010000116.1:0-16770 GCF_036700645.1 Microcoleus sp. S36b_A4
GATCGCGTTTGAGCCAGTCGTCGAGGACATCAAATATGCCTCTTTCGGTCTGGGCGCGTCCGACTGCGATTGTCATTGGGGTAAAATCCTTTTGCTTGTTAAAAGACCAAGGTTTCTAATTAAAGTTAACATAACTATATATTAGAAGTTCATAATTTTTCAACATAATTAGCAGGAGTTGATACACAATGCCGATCGGTCGATCGCGATCTCGTCAGCGAAGCGTGACGCTCGGTGGGCTAATTGAATTAAGATTTGGCTTTAAGGCTGTTTAATTTTATGACTGCAAAAACAATGACCTCGATCGATCCTGTACTGCGCTACCCGGTTTTGGGCTCCCGCCGCTTCAGCAATTACTGGTGGGCGACGGTGGTCAGCATTGGAGGGACTGGTTTCCTGCTGTCGGGCATTTCCAGCTACTTGCACGTTAACCTGCTGCCTTTTGCTGACCCGACTCAGCTTGTTTTCATCCCCCAAGGCATTGCGATGGGTTTCTACGGTGTCTGTGGCGTGCTGTTGGCGCTCTACCTGTGGCTGACTATTCTCTGGGATGTCGGTGGCGGTTACAACGAGTTCGATCGACAAACTGGTAACATTCGGATCTTTCGCTGGGGTTTTCCCGGCAAAAACCGCAAAGTTGATTTTAATTGCAAGACATCGGATGTGCAATCTGTGCGGGTAGACATTAAAGAAGGTCTCAATCCCCGCCGCAGTATTTATCTTAAGCTCAAAGACCGCCGTCAGTTTCCCCTGACTAGAGTCGGACAGCCGATTGCTTTGTCTGAAGTGGAAAATCAAGCGGCCGAATTGGCTCGATTTTTGCAAGTTCCTCTAGAAGGACTTTAGGGATTTTCGATTTGCGGTTTTAGATTTTAGATTGGTAATGTCTCGTAGGGTGCGCCGGGCCGCGCACCTTACCTAGCTGGTAAGTGAAAAAGATCGATCTGCGAGTAAGCCTATTACCAATTTTTGAATCTATCAATTCACCATACTTCGGATAGTTTTTGATTGCCAACTGTAGAATAAGAGTTTCAAGGTGATTAGGCAAGTTCGCTATCCAAGGAAAATCGCGGTTTTTAGACTACGAACTAAAAACAGTTCGGGCTATTGAATTAAAATCTTTAGTTGCCAAGTCCGTAATTGACTCAAAGTGAAAATACAAATGCAAATGCAAATCAAAATTCAGCGGTGGTTGTTCTCACTTTTAATAATTGGCGCGCTGTTTGTCGGAGGATGCGGTAGTTCCCCTGTGGCAAACTCGACTCCGACACCAAATCCGGCGTCGGGTGAAAATATTTCTTTGTCTCCGTCTCCTTCTCCTGCTGTAGTGGCGAGTTCGCAATTTAGCAATTTGCCACGATTGGAAGGAAAAGCAACGGTGGTGATGACGGTTAAAGGTGCTCCAATTACGATCGAACTCGACGGCACAAATGCGCCAATTACTGCGGGCAATTTTGTCGATTTGGTTCAGAAAGGAGTCTACGACGGGCTGGTATTTCACCGAGTCGTGCGGGAACCTCAGCCTTTTGTAGTTCAGGGTGGCGACCCCCAGGGCAAAGACCTTAAATTCCCTACAGCGCGACTGGGAACTGGGGGTTTTATTGACCCAAAAACTTCTACCGAACGCAGGATTCCTCTGGAAATTAAAGTAAAAGGTGCTGCCAATCCGACTTACAGCCAAACGCTAGAAGAAGCTGGGGTTAAGGAGAAACCCGTGTTGATGCACACTCGCGGGGCTGTTGCTATGGCTCGATCGCAGAGTCCTGATTCGGCTTCTTCTCAGTTTTACTTTACTTTGACCGATGTACCGTTTTTGGACGGTAGCTATGCGGTTTTTGGGTACGTAAAGCAAGGCATGGATGTGATTGATAAGATTGAAGCGGGCGATCGCATTGATAAGGCTACCGTTACTCAGGGTTTGGAAAATTTTAAGGCTGTTAATTAGTAGTCAGTTGGCAGTTGGCAGTTGGCAGTTGGCAGTTGGCAGTTGGCAGTTGGCAGTTGGCAGTAGTCATTTGAGAAACAACTGCCTTCTACTTTCTACTTTGTGCCAAAAGCAAGCCTTTTACTTATGGATGTTGTTGTTACCGGAATTGGTCTTGTTTCGGCTTTAGGTACTCTGGATGATGGCTGGAAAAGATTGTTGTCCGGGAAGTCTGGAATTCGACACCATCAACCTTTTTTAGAAATGGAACCGCTACCTTTGGCTTTGGTTGGCACAAAACCTGCTGATTTAATAACTTTAATTCGGCAGGTTTTAGCAGATGCTTTGCAAGATGCTAATTTGACTTTGCCTTTGCCAGATTGCGGGATTGCGATCGGTTCTAGCCGTGGCTTCCAGGCAAATTTGGAACTGTTGGCAAGCGAAGGAAGTTCGGCAACGGATTGTGTAACGGATGTAACGGATGGAAGAAAGACGGAAGTTGAAAGAAGTCTGAGGGAATTCGGAAGAGGGAAGTCGCAAAAAGCAAGGGAATTCCCAATTACCGATTCCGACTTCCCAATCCCCAATTCCCAATTACCGATTACTAATTGTCAATTTGTGAATTTTTTGCCTCACATGGGGGCGATCGCAGCGGCGAGGGCAATTGGTTCGACGGGGCCGGTGCTGGCGCCGATGGCTGCTTGTGCGACGGGCTTACAGTCGATCGCCCGCGCTGTTGATTTAATCCGCACGGGTGAGTGTCAGCGGGCGATCGCAGGTGCTGTGGAAGCGCCTATCACACCGCTGACTCTGGCTGGATTTAGCCGGATGGGTGCTTTGGCAAACAATGGGTGCTATCCCTTTGATGAAAATCGGGAAGGCTTTGTGCTCGGTGAAGGCGGGGCTTTATTTGTATTAGAATCTGCCGAGTTGGCAAGGCGTCGTGGTGCTAAAATTTACGGTCGAGTTTCCGGTTTTGGCTTGACAAATGATGCTTGCCATGCTAATGCGCCGGAGCTGGGGGGGGAAAGTGCGATCGCGGCGGTAAATCAATGTTTGAAACGCAGTAATTTAGCGGCGATTGATATAGATTTTATTCATGCTCACGGTACTGCAACTGAGTTGAATGACCGACACGAAGCACTGTTAATTGAGAAGTTATTTCACCCAGGAATTGCTGTTAGTTCGACTAAGGGGGCTACGGGTCATACTTTGGGAGCTTCGGGAGCTTTGGGCGTGGCTTTTTGTTTGATGAGTATTAAATATCAGATGTTGCCGCCTTGCGTGGGAATGAAAAAACCGGGGTTTGAATTAGATTTTGTTCGCTGTGCGCGATCGGCTATTGTCAGAAATGCGGTTTGTTTAAGTTTTGGCTTTGGCGGGCAGAATGCTGCGATCGTTTTATCGGGCAATCGTTAATTTTTGTAAACTCGGTCGATCGGCATTTAATTTACACGATCTCTCTACAGTTAAAATCTTCTGAGGTGGCCGGAGAACTCTCCCACGTCCAATTTAAATCTCAAAAATAGTACAATATTTATGTATTTTAGTCAACTAACTGAGAACTTTGGTGAGATTGCTGGTGCTGCTGTCCTAGTCTGGCTCTGCATCCAGACGCTAGTCCTGGCGTCACAGCCTGGGAGGCTAGAAAAGAGAGCCAGATTAAAGCAGTATTGTATTTTATTAACGCACCGAGGGCGATCGGTGAAAATAGAAGAAAGAAACTGTTTAAATTAAGTCTCAGGTATTTTCACATGGATCTGGCATCTCATCGATTTATGTCTTATTTTGAACCAGAGCAAGCTGCTCACCTTTGCCAAATAGCTGTTTTGGAGAGTTTTGCTGAGGAAACGCTGGTTTTTGAAGAAGGAGAAATAGCCGATTTTTTCTATCTAGTTTTAGAAGGTAAAGTCGAGTTTAGCAAGCGGATTGAAAATCATAAATATCAAACGGTTGCTGTCGCTAAGCCAGACGATTATTTTGGCGAACTCGGAGTTTTGGACGGAGAGCCTCGCAGTGCTAGAGCTGTGGCAGTTGCAGGCTCGACTTTGGCGAAAATAGGCCGTGAAGAACTAATCACAACTCTCCAGTTTGCTAAAGGCAGTTCGGTACTGCAAATGTTTAGTTTCATTACTAAAAATTTACGGGAGACCACGGATCAATATGTCAGCCAGTTGGTACACAAACAAAAAATGGTATTGGTAGGAGAAATGGTGAGTACAATTATTCACGATTTCAAAAGTCCTTTTACCGGAATTAAACTCTCCAGTGAAATGCTCAAAGAAATGCACTCAGATGAGGAAACTCAGGAGTGGTGTGAACTTATTCAATTGCAGGTTCATCGAATGTTGGGGATGGCTGAAGAAGTATTAGAATTTTCGCGAGGCAATTCTGTATTCAATAAAAAACCAGTTAATTTAATTCAGACTTTGCAGCAGTTTGAAAAGTTGAACAGAGTTTATTGTGAAGCAGCAAAAGTAGATTTAGCAGTACGGGTGACAGAAGTAATAGTGGAAGCGGATGAAAATAAGATTTTGCGCGTTTTACAAAATTTAGTTGGGAATGCTGTTGAGGCTTTTGGTGGAAGGGGGGGTCGGGTGGAGATTGCGGTGACACAAAGTGAGGAGTGGGCAGAAATTAGCATTTACGATAACGGCCCAGGCATTCCGCCGACAATTAAGGAAAAGTTATTTGAACCGTTTGTGACTTATGGCAAGCGGACTGGTACTGGGTTGGGAACGGCAATTGTTAAGTCGATTGTTGAGGCTCACAAAGGGAAAATTACTTATGAGTCAGAGGACGGAAAAGGTACAACTTTTTACATCCGCTTGCCAAAAATCATGGCTTTAGGAGAGCAAAATTAAGCAGGTTGGAAGATATATACTTAGGACTTTTTCACTAAGCATCAGAGACTTAGTTGATGAGTAAATATCTTGTTGTAAAACAATATTTTCCTAATAAACCGGGTTTAAGAGCGTAAGTCATAATACTGTGTAGCGACTTGGAGAATCAAGTATAATTGAATTAACGAACTGCTAAAAATTTGATGCCAGTTAATATTCAAACTTTACCCACAGAAGTTATCAATTTAATTGCCGCCGGCGAAGTGATTGACTCGATCGCCGCAGCGGTAAGAGAATTAGTTGAAAATTCTCTGGATGCTGGCGCAACTCGCATCGTTGTTTCTGTCTGGCCCGAACAGTGGCGGGTGCAAGTTGCAGATAATGGTACGGGAATGGATCTGGAAAATTTGCAGCAGGCGGCTTCGCCTCACAGTACGAGCAAAATTACCACGGAAGCAGACCTTTACAAAATTGATACTTTGGGATTTCGTGGGGAAGCTTTGCACAGTTTAGCTCAGTTGGGCTGTTTGGAGGTTTTGAGCCGATCGAATGATTTGGGATTGGGGGATTTTTCTGAAAATCGAGAGTCGGCGCAAACCCCCGCCAAATCTTCCTTTAACAAGGGGGGAGTTGAAAATGCTCGATCGGGCTGGCGGGTGGTTTACAATAACGCGGGCGTTGCTGTAGAGGTGGAAACAGCCGCGATCGCTCCGGGTACGGTGGTGACTGTTGATAATTTGTTTGGCAATTGGCCTGTGCGCCGCAGTTTTTTGTCGCCGGCACAGCAAATGCGATCGATCCAATTAACCCTTCAGCAAATTGCTATTTGTCACCCGCACGTTAATTGGCAGTTGCGTCAAGCAAATACCCCTTGTTTGCACGTAACTCCTGGTAGCACAGCAGAACAACTTTTACCTCAGTTCGTGCGCGGTGTGCGATCGAGCGATTTGCAGTATTTAAAGTTAGATTTGCCTGCGAGTCCTCAAAATCAGAAAGCTGCAAGTTTATTGCTAGAAACTCAACTTGTGGGCGCTACAGTTAAGCCTAATTACCAATTACCAGTTGCTACTTCCCAATTCCCAATTTCCAATTCCCAGTTTTTAGAATTAGTAATTGGTTTGCCCGATCGCTGTCACCGCAGACGGCCGGATTGGGTGAAAGTTGGGGTAAATCGGCGAGTTGTGCGATCGCCCGAATTAGAGCAAACTATTCTCAGCGCCTTTGCCCGCACTTGTCCGCGAGATCGCTATCCCGTGTGTTTTGTCCACCTGCAAATCTCCCCTTCGGAAATCGACTGGAACCGCCACCCCGCTAAGGTGGAAATTTATCTACATGATCCGAGTTTTTGGCAAGCGCAAGTTAGCGCGGCAATTACTCGTGCTTTGCATTTGAACGATGAAGTTTTGCCGCCTGCCCCAATTCCCGATCGAGTGGGAAAATTGCTGAAGGCATCGGAACAAAAAAGTGCTTACAGGGTCGGGATTTCGGCTAGGCAGAATGATGGCGGCGGTGAAGAGGAAAAAGCTAATAAAATAGGATTGATGGAATTGAGGGCGATCGCTCAAGTCCACAATACATACATTGTTGCGGAACATTCCAGTGGAATGTGGTTGGTGGAACAGCACATCGCTCACGAGCGCGTTTTATACGAGCAATTGTGTGCGGCGTGGCAGCTAAAATGTCTAGAAAAACCAGTGATTCTGAGTCAATTATCAGCAGTGGAAATTGAAAATTTATCCCGCTTAGGTTTGGAAGTAGAAAGTTTTGGGGAACAGCTATGGGCTGCCCGCGAAGTTCCTGAATTGTTGGCAGATCGAGATGACTGTGCGGAGGCGATTTTTGAACTCAGTAAAGTCGCAGATTTGCAAGCTGCTCAAGTTGCGACTGCTTGCCGTAGCGCTATGCGAAACGGTACTCCTTTGAGTCTTTCCCAAATGCAAAATTTGTTGGATGAATGGCAGCAAACTCGCAATCCGCGCACTTGTCCTCACGGTCGCCCTATCTATTTTGCTTTGGAAGAATCGACTCTGGCTCGGATTTTTCGCCGCAGTTGGGTGATTGGCAAAAGTCACGGGATTTAAAGGTTAAAAGTTAAGCTGTAAGGTGCGCGTTACATACAAGACTGTTTTTTTTGAACCGCAGAGGGCGCAGAGAACGCAGAGAGGAAGAGAAGAGAGATGTTTTTAATATTTTTTTGGGCAACTGGATATTCGTATAAAATGTCAATTAAAATCAAATAAATGATAAATATGGATTTTCCGATCGCCCGACAACTCTTTTATCAAGAAATAAATCAGCCTGATGGCTCGATCGACCTGGCGAAAGCTGCTCTTTACATGGCTTTGGAAGAATACCCCAATTTAGAGCCCGAGGAGTATCTCAACGCTCTCGACACGCTCGCAGATGAAGTGCGCGATCGCCTGCCGGCACAGAATTATCCGCTGCGGATTATTCAAACTATTAACGCCTATTTATATGGGGAGTTGCAGTTTGCGGGCAATGATGTTGATTATTACGACCCCCGCAATAGCTTTTTGAATGAAGTTATCGATCGGCGTACTGGTATTCCGATCTCTTTATCTTTGGTTTATTTGGAGGTTGCTAAGCGCATTGATTTTCCAATGGTGGGAATTGGGATGCCAGGACATTTTTTAATTAGACCGGATTTTGAAGATGCTGGCATTTTTGTTGATGCGTTTAACGGCGGCGAAATCTTGTTTCCTGAAGATTGTCAAGCCAGACTTTCTCAAATTTATGGTCAACCTATGGAGTTGCAGCCGACTTTTCTCGCCCCGGTAAGTCGCCGACATTTGTTGGGGCGAATGCTGGGAAATCTGAAGGCGATTTACTTGCAACAGCAAGATGCTGTGAGGGTACTCTTGGCGATCGAACGGATTTTGCTGCTGTTTCCCGATGCGCTGGGGGAACGGCGCGATCGCGGAATTCTCTATTATCAACTGGGACGCTTGGTGGAAGCGCGCCACGATTTGGAACTATACCTGAGAAATACTCCGAATGCTCCTGATGCTGCTAGAATTCGCCAATTAGTCGATCGGCTCGATCGGGATATGTGAACTTAAATTTGCTATCGATCGCACACTATAAGACCTATTCAAGTGACACTCAATAAACTGCTGCCCCACGACTCAAATTCGCTTTTATAATTTTTGCAAAGGTATATAAAATTGTCAAACCGCTAATTATAACATATTAATGGTCAATTAATACCTATCTTTTGATAGGTTAAATTTGCTTGACGTGACTGTAGAATCATAGGTCATTTACCGAACTTCCGAGTCCACTTTCCCGACTGATACCCGCACTGATACCCGCACTGATACCCGCACTGATACCCGCACAGATACCTGCACAGACGACCGATCGAAAAAGTATTTTGACGTAAAGAGGCACAAACTTATGAACTTTCAGTTTCAACAAGGTTATCTCAACGGAATGCAACCGCTGTCAGCCCATTTAACCAAAAGAATGTCAAATTCTTTATCATTAGGTTTGGCGCTTTTGCTGGGAACAAGTGCAGTATTCCTAAGCAGTGGCAAAGCCTTTGCATTAGATAATCTTACCGTAAAATACGGTGCTGTTGACGTAACATTACCGATGAGCGACTTGCAAAGCTTTGCACAAACCGGCCAAGCATCATCTCAACTGCAAAGCGTTCTGAGTCTTGCGAAACAAACTCCGGAGTCGATGCGCGAAATATTAACGCGAGAAGTGCCTTTAGATTCCCAATTAGTAGCGCGACTAGCAAGCACTTATTTTGGGGAAATTGTTTTCAAACAATTGGGCGAGGTTGCTTATGCGCCGACTGCTCGGCTTCAAAGCGTGCCGGCACTGCGCGATGCTTTAGTCGCAGCTTCCAAAGATGGCAAAATATCGCTGATAGAAGTGATGCAAAATTACAGCCCTGCTGCTTTAGAAGTTGACGGCAATCAAGCGATGGTTATTTATGAACGAGTGATTAAAGATGTGCAAGATTTGCAAGCTTTGTATCAGAATTCCCCGGCTTTGCAAAATACGGCTAACCAAGCCGTGAATTCGGCGAGAGAAATGATTTGTCAGCCCAATCCATCGGGAAGTGCGAAATAAATAACTGAAGTTGGAGGGAAGGGGTAATTGGGAATTGGGAATTGGGAATTGGTGTTTTTTCCTATTAGCCCTAGCTTTCAGCTATTAGCAATTACTTATGACCGATTACCAATTACTCGGCTACGCGAGGGTAAAAGTTCCCAATTACCCATTATCCATTACCCCTTACCCATTCTTTGAGATAGTTGCTCTGCTACCCGCTTGAGTCTGCGGAGTTGGTCTTTCATATCTTTTTCTGTCCAAGGGGCTGCAAAGCGATTGAAACCAAATCTAATTAAACGATTGGGAATTTGAAATTCAAAGCGGTTAATCAAGAGAGTTCCTTGGATTTGCGGCTGGCATTCCCAACGATCGCATCCTTTGAAAAATCCGTCAAACCCCCAAACAATTAAACCGGGTTGTCGCTCCAACACAACACTCTCTAAAGAGGGTTGCAAAACGGGAATTTTTATGATAAATAAGCTGCGACTTCCTACGGCAGTATCCCATTCACCCTGGGGATCGCAGCGTAGCAGGGGATTGAGCCACTTGTGCATTAAAGTGCGATCGACTATACATTGCTCCACAAGAGTAGCAGCAGCGCGAATTTCAATGGATTGCTCGAAAACTTGACGAATTGACATGAGAACCTGCAACAAGGAGGGTATTACAAAACTTTGCTTACTTGATAGTCCTTTATTTACTTGTAACGTCAATTTTCCCAGAAATTAAAAGATTGACACACTCATAAATACAGTGTATCATCTTGAATTAAAGTATATATACCGATTATGGAGTTAGTCGAAAGGCACATCATTAAACCAAATCATAGGTTTTATCGAGAAGCCGATAGACTCTCTTTGCTGTGCAAAAATCTTTACAATAGCGCTAACTACATCTACCATAAAAAATTTTTTGCTAGCCAACAAACAAACGCTCTGGCTGTTGATCACGCCCTCAAAACAAGTCCTGATTACAAAGCACTGCCCGCAAAATTAGCACAAAGCACGATCGGCTTAGTGAGCAAAGCATGGACTAGCTACTATCTAGGGGTGCGAAACTATCAGGAAGACACCACTAAATTTAAAACCGCACCGCAAATCCCTCATTATCAAGGTTCAAGAGATCGAAAAAGAGAGGACGGGCGCTATGTAGTTGTATTTAATTGTCAAGCTGTCAGCAAAAGAGCCTTAAAAAAAGGATATGCTCGCCCCTCCGGGACTAATATTTGGTTGCCATTAAAAGTCACCTCGATTCTGGAAATCCGGATTGTTCCCAAAGTAGGTTGTTATGTGGTCGAGGTGCTCTATGAGAAGTTAGAACAGCCTTTACAAGTTAATCAGACAGTAACTGCCATAGATTTAGGATTAAACAATCTGGCAACATTAACCTACAATGTTCGTGGGTTAGTAGCGACAATCTACGACGGACGGGCTGTTAAGTCAACCAATCAATACTGCAATCAAGTTTCATCGGCATTGAAATTATTGCTGCCCGTAGCGCAAAAAAACAGTAAAAAACTCGCCAAATTGTGGCACAAGCGTAACTGTAAAGTGGATTACTACCTCCCCACGACGAGTTACGCAATTATTAAAGAACTCGTTAATCATCAAATTGGCTTGCTGGCTATAGGCTGGAACGATGATTTTAAAGATGGGATTAATACAGGTTTGGTTAATAATCAAAATTTTCCCTGTATTCCCCATCGCCGGTTTGTGCAAATGTTGCAGTACAAAGGACAACTTGCTGGAATTCCAGTTCTGTTAGTTGAGGAGAGTTACACCTCCCAATGTTCAGCTTTGGATTTGGAACCAATTCAACAACATTCCGACTACATTGGCAGTAGGGTAAAAAGAGGATTGTTCAGAACCCAAACTGGACGCTTCATCAATGCCGATGTAAACGGTTATTGGAATATTGGCCCAAAAGCAGTCGGAGATTGGTTTATCCCAAATTCGATAGAGGGTTTTGTAGTTAACCCAGTACATTAAAAGTGTACAAACATTAAATTTAGGCGATGTCTAGATTTTTTGGAACTATTATTAAAGTTTCGTCTTCACCTTGTCAAATGTGACGTTAACCTGAGAAAAAAATGAATGAAACTTGGCAAGAAATAACTCAACCGATATCGGGCCCCATAGGGGCTTTGTCCGATCGCATTTTGGCCCAGGCCCAGCCCGGGAATCCGCTGACAGATGCAGAACGCGGAATTAACAATTTCCTTCAGGGCTCAAACATTGAAAATCTCCTCTGGGCCGTCGGTATCCTGCTCATTGGCTTGATAGTATCAGCCCTCGTCTCTTCTGTAGTGGGGGGATTGCTCAAGAAGACTACGCTGGACAATCGGCTGGCTGCTTGGATTACCGGGCGCCCGGAAGGAGCTGGAGCCCCGCACGTGGAAAAATGGATTTCCGCAGCGGTGTTCTGGATCATTTTTGTATTTTTCCTAATTGCCTTTTTCAACCGGCTGAATCTAACGGCTGTCTCGCAACCCCTCAATACTTTTCTCAATCAAATTACCGGTTTCTTGCCGAAGTTAGCCGGTGCACTAATTTGGTTGGGGATTGCTTGGGTGTTGGCAACTGTAGCCAAAATGGCCGTATCGCGGGCGATGCGGGCTTTTAGCGTGGACGAGCGCTTGAATCAAGAGGTGGGAACTGCGCCCACTGAGCGCCCTTTGCTGCTGAGCGATACTGTGGCGAATGCGCTGTACTGGTTCATTTTTCTGCTGTTTTTGCCGCTGATTCTCGACTCGCTGGAAATGCAGCAGGCTCTGCTGCCGGTTAATAATTTACTCAACCAAATTCTGGCAGCAATTCCGAAAATTCTGGAAGCTTTGGTGATTGGGTTTGTGGGCTGGCTACTGGCTATGGTGGTGCGACGGATTGTTACGAATCTGTTGGCTGCTGCTGGGGCGGACGGTTTGGGCGCTCGGTTTGGAATTTCGCGGACTTCTGGCGGACAATCGCTTTCGTGGATTGTCGGTACGATCGTCTATGTTTTGATTTTGATTCCAACGGCGATCGCAGCTCTGAACGCTTTGGACATTCAGGCGATTTCGCAGCCGGCAATCGCGATGCTCAACACAATTCTGGGCGCGCTTCCCAACATTTTTACAGCAGCGCTAATTCTGGGGGTTGCTTACTTTTTGGGGCGCTGGATCAGCGATTTGGTGACTAATATCCTGACGGGAATTGGCTTTAACAATGTCTTTTCTTGGTTGGGAGTGCAGCAGCCGAAACAGCGACTGCGACTACCGCCAAGTTCGATCGATCCGGAGGCAACGATTCTTCAGGAACCGGAACTTCCGGCCCGCACGCCTTCTGAGTTTGTCGGCATCGTGGTGCAGGTGGGCATCATGCTGTTTGCTGTGGTGGCGGCTACCGATGTGCTGGGGATTCCAGCACTGACTGCGATTGTTAGCGGTATTGTCCTGGTTGCAGGTCGGGTGCTGGCCGGTTTGGTGGTATTTGCGATCGGCTTGTATTTGGCGAATCTGGCGTTTAGTTTGATTGCCAGTTCTGGAACTCGTCAAGCGCGGCTTTTGGGCCAAGCGGCTCGGATCGCGATTATTGCCTTTGTTTCAGCCTTGGCGCTGCAACAGATGGGCATTGGCAGCGATATTGTGAATTTGGCTTTCGGGCTGCTGCTTGGGGCGATCGCAGTTGGCATTGCTTTAGCTTTTGGTTTGGGCGGGCGCGAGATTGCGGCCGACCAAATTCGCGAATTGTTAGCGTCGTTTAAACAAGATAAGACGCCGCGTTTGTAATACTATAAAAAGGCGTTTGTCAAGTACAAACGCCTTTTTTTTATGATTAATTTTATTGTGAGGGTCGCGAGGTGATCGCAAAGCCTTTGAATTTGAGGATACAGCTATAGACTGTTCGGAAGCAGAGATTGATTCTTGTTTCTGGGCCGATGCCCCTAATTGAGAATGGTAAGAGCTGCGTCGCCGGCCCTAAAACAACAAAACCTTCTCTATGAGAAGGTTTTATCACAATCGGAGCGGCGGGATTTGAACCCACGACCCCTACTACCCCAAAGTAGTGCGCTACCAAGCTGCGCTACGCCCCGACAGCTTTAACAGCTTAGCATAGAATTCCCGAAAAAGTCAAAAAACTTTTAAAACTTTTGCAGCCTGCACCAAACTCGGAGCCACAGCCGTCGGCCAAAAACCCTCGCACCTCCTGCCAGCATTCAAGATCAACTGCACGCTGTAAGCTTCGGGATAGCCTTCCACCTGCACCCACAGCAAGTCGCTTTCGGCTTCAATAGCTATTTTTTCCTCGTCCATTAACTCAGAGGCCATGTGACTCATGGTGCCGGCTAATTGCCCCAACAATCGGCAAAAATCGTTTAACTCAGCCTCCGTGAGTTCGATCGCCCAACTGTCGCCACCCACCAAACCCTTAAACTCCTGGGCCTCCGGGTTCCATCCCAAACGCCACCCAACACCCGTTTTAATTACACGTTCCACCATTAAGGGATTTTACATTTTAGATTGTGGATTTTAGATTAGTAGGACTTACTCATAAATACGAAAGAAAACGGGTTTTTTACCTGTGTTAAACGCTCAACAGCAATATTCCCGTAAAAAACCCGGTTTCTGCATTCCTGAGTATTAAGGTGCCAGCAACTTCGCATCTCCCGGCTGCGGCTGCGGTATCTCCGGCGAATTCGATCGTCCTTGTGGTTTTTCCCCCGCCGTCGGTGTGCGCCCACCCCCCGAACTCTCCGTAAAAACCTCAACCAAAGCTTGAACCAAAGCATCCCGCTGTGCTCTATTTAACTTTTGAATAGCAGCGCGATCCTGTTCCATGGGATTTGAGCGCAAAAGGTCTTTTCCCGGATAAACACTTTCCACCAAATAATCTGGAGTGGCGCCCAAATAGTCAGCTAAACTCAACTTCCAATCAAAGCGGTAATTGGGCGGCCGTCCTTTAACAAATACGTGATATCGAATCAACCGCCCGACTAAAGTATTGGTAGGATCGACCTTCCCCGTTTCCTTAGAAATGTAGTTATTTTCGATCGGGAAATCCGGCAATTTTTCGTACACCAATTTCCACGCATCTTGCACCCTCACTTGCGGGGGCGCAGATTGTTGAGCCACCCGCTGCACTGAGGCAGACTCAGAACTCCGCAGCAGCGAAGGTTCCAAAGCCGACATACTCAGTTCCCCGGATTCCAATACCCAACTCAAAAGCGTGAAAATCGCTACACTCAAAGTAACCAACAGAAAACTTAAGCCCTGCTTTAATCTATTCACGGTTTTGACAAAAATTTCAAAAATAGAATAATTTCATAAACTTACCCCCAAGCAGATGTCCTAGTTCCTAATTTTAGGATTTACACTCCTCAACCCGGTTTATTAGAAAAATCAGATTTTTGTTAACGAGGGAACTAGAAATAAACCGGGTTTATCCTCCCGCGCGCCCAAGTCTAGTTTGAAAAAGTTGTGAGTTTTGAGTTGACAAAAATTGCTGGCAATTCACCACTCAAAACCCAAAACTCCAGAAGTCTAGTACTTGTCTCCGATAATTTCCGGCTGAGTCAGTTCGTCGGACATCTCAAATATCGCCCGCATTACAGGTTTCATTTGATGGTCGTCCATATTGTCAAAATCTTCATAGCGACGGCGTTTTGCGCGGTTCGCCACCTGCACCGTAATCCGATAGCGGTTGGATGCACCGTTAATCAACTCTTCCGCGCGACGGGTTAGCTGAGTAGAATCGAAGGGTGGACGCTTATTAGCCATGAGACTACCTACTTTATGTAATGTTACATTCTAGTCTAGTATGTCAAGATTCATAATTTATTAACTGAGTATCATTGCTTATGCAGGTAGCAACAGCCTATTCCTTTGGTCACTTGCATCGGGGAAATTCTCATCCCCTCAAATTGGTTGCTTTCGGCGACAGCTTAATCTACGGTTTCGGCGACGGTGTAGGTGGGGGTTGGGTGGAAAGATTGCGGCGCCAGTGGATGTTACCGGAGAGTGCAGGACACGTTTTATACAATTTGGGCGTTCGGGGCGATCGCACCTATCAAGTCTCCCAGCGGCTCGAAAACGAGTTTCGCCACCGTGGCGAACTGAGAAACCGTTTCCCGGATGCGATTATTCTTTCGGTAGGCCTCAACGATTCGGCGAGAGTGCAGTCGCCTACCGGGCGCAGCTACACTGAGTTTGAACATTTTAAAACTGTTTTGGATCATTTGTTAAACCTGTCCCAACAACTTTGTCCGGTGATATTTGTCGGGATGGTGCCGGTGGATGAAAGTAAAATGCCTTTTCAAGATTGTTTGTATTACAGTCATGCTGACCAATATCGGTATAAAGAAGCAACGAAATTAGCTTGTGAGTTGCGGGGAATTCCCTATTTAGATATTTTTGATAAATGGATAAATCGGGGCAGTGATTGGTGGCGATCGCGCCTGATTGCAGACGGGCTGCATCCCAATGCAGCGGGGTATCAATCTTTATTTGAAGATGTGACAAGTTGGGAGCCGCTAGCCTCTATTAGTCATTAGTCAGTAGTCATTAGTCATCCGTAAAAATGAAGTAGGGTGCGTCAGCTAGCATTATTTCCGCTACAAACTAAGAATCTCACAACTGACCCACTCCCCCAAAAAACGGTGAGTCAGATTCATACTTTCCGTGCAAATTGAAAATCTCAAACCTGACGAACCCTACCACTGATTGTATTCTTGACCATCAAAGAAAACTTGATAAAAGGCTCAATAACCAGGTGGATGTTGCAAACTACCAACCACTTTATCGATCGCTTCTGCGATCGCCAACAACTCCATTTCACGCCACCGCTTACCAACAATTTGCATTCCAATCGGTAAACCATTTTGAGTTTGTCCAATTGGAATTACCACGGCAGGATGTCCACTAAGATTAGAAGGCATCGTGTAAGCCCCGTTTGCCACTGCATGAGGATAGGATCTGCCATCAATGTCAACGGCACTCCAAGCGGGACGGTGAGTAAACGCAGCGGTTGCAGCAACGGGACAAAGCCATACATCCCAAGGTTCTAATGCCTCATCTATATGGGCAGTGAAGGCATCGCGCTGTGTGAGTGCCTCGAAATATCCTTTCAAACTTGGATTCAATATCTCAGGTAGGAATCTGCTGAAATCTCCCAATTTTCGGAGTTCCTTCTCGCCTTGGGTTGCGGTGCGGAAGATTAACTCTAAACTACGACGCAGGTTATATCTATCCTGCGGTTGAGCGTAGATAGTGAGGTACATTGACATCCGTCCGTAGAGATTCAATATTTTGGAAAGGTCAAAGTCTTTGGGAAGCCAGCGTTCGATTTGGACACCTGCGTCAGAGAGTGTCTGCACGATCGACTCCATAGCTGCTCGAATTTCAGAAGCAACGGGAACTTCGGCCCATTCAGCAGTCCAAGCGATTTTTAAATTCTGCAAAGGCTTGCCAGAGGGTCGATCGATCGGAACCGGCGGGACATCAGGGCGTCGCAGATCCGCGCCTGCAATTAACGAAAAACATAGCCGGATATCTTCGATTGATCGAGCAAAACACCCAACGGTCATCATTTGCCGAATAGACAGTGGCATTCCCGGCACTTCAGGAATCTGCCCTGCTGTAGAAATACGGCGATCTGTCGGCTTTAAACCATATATGCCGCAGAAATGAGCGGGTTGACGCACTGAACCCCCGAAATCGTTCCCCAAATCCAACGGTGAAAGTCCGGCGGCGACAGCAGCGGCACTCCCTCCAGAACTGCCACCAGGTGTGTAGTCAAGATGCCAAGGATTATTCACCCGTGGAAACAGAGAATTTGTGCTTTGATAATCGGCAGCCAGTTCCGCCACATTGGTGACAAGTTAAGGAAAAAGGGAAATTGTCAAGGGTAGTATTTGCATGGGTCTGGGATCGTGGGAAACTTA